>NZ_JBSGZJ010000058.1:0-24451 GCF_053610925.1 Streptomyces sp. NPDC054847
GGCCCGCACGGCTTCACGAAACGGTTAGACGCCGTCCGCGCCGCGGCTGAGCTCGCCGCCGGTGAGCGCGTCCACCACCACCAGGACCAGCAGGGCCACGCCGCCGAGCGAGCAGAGGAGCAGGAACGAGCCGAGCACCGTGTTCAGGAGGCGCAGGTGCGGGGCCTGCGGGACCAGCACGTCCGCAGGGTCGCGCGGGTCGTAGCTGACGGTGACGTACGGGCCGTCGTCGCCGTGCACGAAGCCCCGGTACGTGCCGGTGCCGTCCATGTACACGTACGCGCCCGGCGTCGCCGCCGCGGTGGCGGTCACGGTGATGCCGTGCCGGCGCAGCCACCGCCGCACGGTGTACACGCCGACCCCGAGGCACACCCAGGTGATACCGCCGATCGGGAGCATGAAGATGACCGACGCCGCGGTGCCTGCCAGACCGGCGACCACGGTGAAGGCGACGAGCGCCACGAAGAATCCGAGCAGGCCCCACAGAAGCCGGCGCACGAACCTCTGGTGCCAGGTGGGAGTGAGTGCGCGGACGACGGTCAGGGCGGTGCCGTCCGTCTCGTCGTCCTCCCGGTCCGGGAGCATCGCGTTCACTCCGTCGGCGAAGACGGTGGCGGCTGCCTCGCTCACGTCCTCCACCTGGTAGACGGTCGGGGCGGTCCCGCGAGGGGCCCGCAGTTCGATCGTCACCGTCCTGCCCTCGGCGCGTACCCGCGCGACGGCTGCCGGGACGAAGGTGACCTGCTCCCGCGGGCGGTCCAGGACGAGCGCGTCCCGGTCGGCGGTGAGGACGGCGCCGCCGCGGCCCTGGAGGACGGGGAGCGAGGACGGAGTGATCGACATGAGCATGATCGTAAGGCGGACGGTCCGGGCTCGTCAGCCCCTTGGCACGTCCGCCCGGGTGCGGCGGAATCGGGGTGGGCTCCGCGGCGTCCATCCGGCACCCCCACGGCCCACAGGCCCCCTGTACAGCCGAGGTGTCGGCGCTCGTCCCTCGTAGGGCCGGACCGGAACCGCCGGCACCCGGAGAGGTGGCAGCCCCGAACGGGGAGTCTCACAATGGCGGCATAAGTGCCTGATGTGCCATCGCGGCTGAGACTGTGCCACAAAATCCGAGGCCTGCGTGAGAGTGCTCGGGGCCTTACTGGAGGTTGTTCATGCCCCGTCCCATCTGGTCCGGCGCCATCAGCTTCGGGCTGGTCACGATCCCGATCAAGGTCGTGCCCGCCACGGAGAACCACAACATCTCCTTCCGGCAGGTCCACCTGGAGGACATGGGCCGGGTGCGCTACCGCAAGGTCTGCGAGCTTGACGGGAAGCAGCTGTCCGACAACGAGATCGTGAAGGGCTACGAGGTCTCGAAGGACCAGCTGGTCGCCGTGACGGACGAGGACCTGGCGGAGATTCCGCTGCCGACGGCGAAGGCGATCGAGATCGTGGCGTTCGTGCCGGCGGGGTCGATCGACCCGGTACGGATCGGCGACTCGTACTACCTGGAGGGCGACGGTCAGGTCGCGGCCAAGCCGTACAAGCTGCTGCGGCAGGCACTGCAGCGGTCTTCGAAGGTCGCGGTGGCCAAGTTCGCGCTCCGCGGCCGCGAGCGCCTCGGACTGTTGCGGGTCAAGGACGAGGCCCTGGTCCTGCACTCGATGCACTGGCCGGACGAGATCAGGTCCCCGGAGTCGCTGGCGCCGCCGGCCGTGGAGATCGACGATTCGGAGGTCGACGGGGCCATCGCGCTCATGGACGCGATGGGGGAGGAGGACATCTCCCACTACACCGACCACTACCGCGAGGCTCTCGAGGAGCTCATCGCCGCCAAGGCAGAAGGCAAGCAGCCCGCCCCCGTCGCGGAGGCGGCGGAGCCGGGCGGCCAGGTCGTCGACCTGATGGCCGCTCTCACCGCCTCCGTCACCCGGGCACGCGAGTCCCGTGGCGAGGGCGAGCACGCCACGGTGCACGAGATGCCGGAGCCGAAGAAGAAGGCGGCGGCCAAGAAGGCGGCCAAGAAGTCGCCCGCGAAGAAGACCGCGGCCAAGAAGACCACCGCCGGGACCACGGCCAAGACCACCAAGAAGGCCACTGCGAAGAAGGCCACCGAACGGCGGAAGCCACGCGCCTCCTAGCCTGCGCCGAAGCCGGTTCTCCGGCGGGGACGCTCATTACCCCCGGCGTAATCGACCGCTCTCCCTTCCCTGGGCAGGATCGAGCACATCGGCGGGAACCCCCGCCGGGATCCGGCCGCAGCCACGAGGAGAGCGCCATGTCCGTCACGTCCACTGCCGCAACGGCGAGTGCCGCCGCCACCGCCAGTTCCGTCGCCGACGCCACCCGGGCCGTGGTGGAGGAGTTCCTTGCCGCGCGGCTGGCCGGGGACACCGTGCGGCTCGTCTCGCTCTTCGCCGAGAAGGTCGACTGGGTGCTCGCCGAGAACCCCGCCGTCCCCTGGATCCGCCCGCGGTCCACCGCCGCGGAATGCGCCGCCCAGTTCACGGAGCTGATGGAGTACACCGTGCCCGAGGACGCGCGCGCCTCCGTCGACACCTTCCTCGTCGACGGCGCCGACGCCGTCCTGATGGGGCAGGTGTCGGGCACCGTACGTGCGACGGGAAAGTCCTTCGAGGGCCCGTTCGCGCTGCACCTCACCGTCGAGGACGGCCGGATCACCCGGCACCACCTGTACGAGAACAGCCTGTCGATCGCCGAGGCCTGCGCCCCGTGAGCGCGGGTCGGCCGGGTCCCGGCCCTCGGCCATCGCTGGGGGTCCTCAGGCCTTGAGGCGGCCGGGGGCGCGCCGCGCCAGGACGGAGACCGGCGGCTTCACCAGGACCCGCGCGGGACGCGGCGTCGAAGCGGGTCCCGGCCCGGTCACGCCGGGCTGCGTGAGGGATCCAAGGCGTACCTCACGGGCTGCCGGCCGCCCAGCCGTACTAGCCGGTGCCGGCCTGTGCGGGCCGGGTCAGGTGCGCAGGTCGAGCAGGGCGGACATGGCTGCCACCACGGAGGGGGCGACCTGGTAGTAGACCCAGGTGCCGCGCCGTTCGCAGGTCAGGAGGCCGGCCTCGCGCAGTTTCTTGAGGTGGTGGGAGACGGTCGGCTGTGAGACGCCGACATCGGCGATGTCGCACACGCACGCTTCACCGCCCGGGTGCGAGGCCACCTTGGAGAACAGGCGCAGGCGCACGGGGTCCGACAGCGCCTTGAACATGGCGGCCATCCTCTCCGCGTCGGCCTGGGACAGCTCCGCGGCGGTGATCGGCGGGCAGCACGGCACCACGCTCTCGCTTTCGAGGACGGGCAACTCCACCACTTCTGATTTCGACATGCGTCTATGTTGACACTCGTCGATACGAGTGGCAAGCTCCGATGTATCGACAGACATCGAAACAGGGGGTTGTCATGACTTCGCTCCGCACCGCGCTCCGTGCCGCCAAGGCGCGCCGCACCGCCCGCCACCTGGCCGGCGTCCGCTTCTGCGACAGTCGCGCCGAGGCCAGCGACAGCGCGGGCCGAGCAGCGCGGATCCGGGCGCGCGCCCAGCTGACCGCGCTCATCAACGCCCGCTGACAGCCCGCCGACCGCCCTTTCGCACCGAGGAGACCCACCACCATGAGCAGCCACCAGCTTCCCGTCGTCGTCGTCGGAGCCGGCCCTGTCGGGCTTGCGGCCGCCGCGCACCTGCTGGAGCGCGGCCTCGAGCCCCTCGTCCTGGAAGCCGGCGACGCCGCCGGGGCCGCGGTGCGTGAGTGGTCGCACGTGCGCTTGTTCTCCACCTGGGGCGAAGTCGTCGACCCCGCCGCCGAGAAGCTGCTGGCCCCGACCGGCTGGGTGCGGCCCGACCCGGCGACGTACCCGTCCGGCGGGGACTGGGCCGAGCAGTACCTCCGGCCGCTCGCCGACGTCCTCGGCGACCGGGTGCGCCTGGGCGCCACCGTCACCGGTGTCGCCCGCGCCGGCCGTGACCGGATCGTCGACGCCGACCGCGAGAGCCGGCCCTTCGTCGTCCATGTCGAGGACGCCGACGGCCGCGAGGAACGTCTGACCGCCCGGGCCGTGATCGATGCCTCCGGCACCTGGAGCATTCCGGGTCCGGCAGGCGGCAGCGGCCTCCCGGCGCTCGGTGAGAAGTCGGCGGCGGGCCGTGTCGCGTACCGCGTCCCCGACCTGAAGGATCCGGCCGTACGCGCCCGTTACGCGGGCAGGCGGACGGCGGTCATCGGCTCCGGCGCCTCCGCGTTCACCGCGCTCGTGGGCCTGGCCGACCTGGCGAGGGCGGACGACGGTGCGGGCACGCACGGCGTGTGGATCCTGCGCCGCGGTCTGTCCGGCTCCACCTTCGGCGGCGGCGAGGCTGACCAGCTCCCCGCCCGCGGCGCCCTGGGCCTCGCCGCGAAGGCCGCCGTCGACCGGGGCCACGCCGACGCCGTGACCGGCTTCCGCACCGAGGCGATCGAACGCGACGGTGACGGCCGCCTGGTCCTCGTCGGCGACGACGGCCGACGCCTCGACCCGGTCGACGAGATCATCGTGCTCACCGGCCTGCGCCCCGACCTCACCTTCCTGAACGAGCTCCGACTGGACCTGGACGAGCGCCTCCAGGCCCCCGTGGCGCTGGCCCCGCTGATCGACCCCAACCAGCACTCCTGCGGCACGGTCTACCCCCACGGCGTGAACGAGCTCTCCCACCCGGAGAAGGACGTCTACCTGGTCGGCATGAAGTCCTACGGCCGCGCCCCCACCTTCCTCGCCATGACCGGCTACGAGCAGGTCCGCTCCGTCGCCGCGTCCCTGGCCGGCGACCAGGAGGCCGCCGAGCGCGTGGAGCTGACCCTCCCCGAGACGGGCGTGTGCGGCGGGGCCGGGCTGTTCGACGAGCCGGAGACCGCGCCGGCAGACGGCGGAGGCTGCTGCGCTGCCCCCGCCACCCTCCAGATCGGCGTCGGCGCCCCCGTCACCTCCGGCGGCTGCTGACGCTCCACCACCCACCTCAGCAGGAGGACCGTCATGTCCCGCATACAGCTCGCCCTGCGCGTCCCCGACCTGACCGCATCCGTCGCCTTCTACACCAAGCTCTTCGGCACCGAGCCGGCCAAGCTCCGTGACGGATACGCCAACTTCGCCATCGCCGAACCCCCGCTCAAGCTCGTCCTCATCGAAGGCGTGGAGGGGGAGGAGACCCGTATGGATCACCTCGGCGTGGAAGTCGAAAGCACCGAGGCCGTCCACGCCGCCACCACCCGCCTGAGCGAAGCAGGCCTCGCGACGGCGGAGGAGAGCGACACCAGCTGCTGCTACGCCCTCCAGGACAAGGTCTGGGTCCACGGCCCCGGCCAGGAACCGTGGGAGGTATACGTCGTCAAGGCCGACGCCGACAGCCTGACCAAGCAGCGGGGCAGCACATGTTGCTCCGGCGAGGCCACCGCCGTGACCGATGCACGCGAACCGGTCACCGCCGGCGGCTGCTGCTGACCCTGCACCGCCCTTCACACCAGTGAGGCCGCGACCGGAACCGGGGACCGGTCGCGGCCTCGCGCTGTCTTCGCGCCCGTCTTGGGCCGTGGCGTCGGCCGTCCACAGACGTGCGGAAGTGACGGTTCCGGCCACGCCGTTGATCCTGAAGTACAGCCACCGGATAGCCTGGGAAAATGCTTACAGAGGTCACCGCGACCCGTTACGTCACGCCCCTGCGCGAGGGCGGCTCGCTTCCCGGGATCGTCGAGGCCGACGATCTCGGCACGTACGTCATGAAGTTCACCGGCGCCGGGCAGGGGCGCAAGACCCTCGTCGCCGAGGTCATCTGCGGGGAGCTCGGGCGGCGGCTCGGGCTGCGGGTGCCCGACCTCGTCACCATCCAGCTCGATCCGGTCATCGGTCTCTCGGAGCCGGACCAGGAGGTGCAGGAGCTGCTCAAGGCCAGCGGCGGGCTCAACCTCGGCATGGACTTCCTGCCGGGGTCGCTCGGGTTCGACCCGCTCGCCTACGAGGTCGCGGCGGCCGAGGCCGGGAAGGTGGTCTGGTTCGACGCCCTGATCAACAACGTGGACCGGTCCTGGCGCAACCCCAACATGCTGGTGTGGCACGGGGACCTCTGGCTCATCGACCACGGCGCCACCATGATCTGGCACCACAACTGGCCCGGCGCGGCCGCCTCCGCCGCCAAGCCGTACGACGCCTCCGACCACGCCCTCGCCCCCTTCGGCCCGGACGTCGAGGCCGCCGCCGCCGAGCTCGCGCCGCTGGTCACGGAGGAACTGCTCACCGAGGTCGCGGCGGACGTGCCCGACGAGTGGCTGGTCGACGAGCCGGGCTTCGACTCCACCGACGCGCTGCGCCGTTCCTACGTCGAGGCCCTGCTGCCGCGTGCCGCGACGATCCACGAGCGGATCACGCTGAACGCCCCGACGAAGCCGCGGCCGTCCCAGGCGCCCGGCTGGCTGACCGAACACGCCACGCCGTGGCCGCACGCCACGAAGAAGCACGCGCAGACGGACGAGAAGGACGCACGCCGGTGAACGACCGCGATGTTTTCGAGTACGCGCTGCTGCGCGTGGTCCCGCGGGTCGAGCGCGGGGAGTGCTTCAACGCCGGCGTGGTGGTCTACTGCCGCGCCAGGACCTTCGTGGCCGCCCGCACCCACCTGGACGAGGGCAAGCTGCGGGCGCTCGACCCGGAGGCCGACGTGAACGGCGTACGGGCGGCGCTCCACGCCGTGGAGGGCGTCTGCCGGGGCGGCGAGGACGCGGGACAGGCCGCCCCTGACGACGCGGGACGGCGCTTCCGGTGGCTGATCGCGCCCCGGTCCACCGTCGTCCAGCCGGGCCCGGTGCACACCGGGCTCACCGCCGATCCGGCGGCCGAGGTGGAGCGGCTGCTCGACCTGCTGGTGCGCTGACGGCCGCGGCTGATCGATGTGACATGCGCCGTGGACCCCTGGTGCCGTTGACACCGCGTGCCAGGGCTTCTAGCGTCCTGTCTGCCGAAGGTACTAAGCGGTTGCTCAGTCAAGGACCGCGAGTCGCCGGCACAGGGATTGACGGGCTTCAAGGGCGAGGAGAACCAGAATGTCCACCACCGAGCAGCGTGTGGCTGTCGTTACCGGGGGCGCGCGCGGCATCGGCGCCGCCACCGCCGTCCGGCTCGCGGCCGACGGCCGGGCCGTAGCCGTACTCGACCTCGACGAGGCGGCCTGCAAGGACACGGTCGAGAAGATCACCGCAGCCGGCGGCAAGGCGCTCGCGGTGGGCTGCGACGTCTCGGACGCCGCGCAGGTGGAGGCCGCCGTGGCGCGCGTCGCGGCCGAGCTCGGCGCGCCGACGATCCTGGTGAACAACGCCGGTGTGCTCCGCGACAACCTGCTCTTCAAGATGAGCGAGTCCGACTGGGACACCGTCGTCAACGTGCACCTCAAGGGCGCGTTCCTGATGGCCAAGGCCTGCCAGAAGCACATGGTCGACGCCGGCTTCGGCCGGATCGTCTCCCTGTCCTCGTCCTCGGCGCTCGGCAACCGCGGCCAGGCCAACTACGCGGCGGTCAAGGCCGGCCTCCAGGGCTTCACCAAGACCCTGGCCAAGGAGCTGGGCAAGTTCGGCATCACGGCCAACGCCGTCGCCCCGGGCTTCATCGTCACCGAGATGACGGCGCAGACGGCGGCCCGCGTGGGTATGGGCTTCGAGGAGTTCCAGGCCGCCGCCGCCACCCAGATCCCCGTCCAGCGCGTCGGCCGGCCCGAGGACGTCGCGAATGCGATCGCCTTCTTCGCCGGTGAAGACGCCGGATTCGTCTCCGGCCAGGTCATGTACGTGGCCGGCGGCCCGCTCAACTGAATCGGGGTTCGAACGACATGGCAGCACAGACGGCAGGGGCGGGGCAGGCCGCGGACAGCGGCAAGGTCGCGCTGGTCACCGGCGCGAGCCGGGGCATCGGGTACGGCATCGCCGAGGCGCTCGTCGCCCGCGGCGACCGGGTGTGCATCACCGGGCGCGGCGAGGAGGCCCTGAAGGAGGCCGTGGAGCGGCTCGGCGCCGACCGGGTCATCGCGGTGGCGGGCAAGGCCCACGACGAGGCCCACCAGGCGGCGGCGGTCGAGCGCACCATGGAGGCCTTCGGCCGCGTCGACTTCCTGGTCAACAACGCCGGCACGAACCCGGTCTTCGGCCCGATCGCCGAGCTCGACCTGGGCGTGGCGCGCAAGGTCTACGAGACCAACGTGATCTCCGCCCTCGGCTTCGCGCAGCAGACGTGGAAGGCGTGGCAGAAGGAGAACGGCGGTGCGATCGTGAACATCGCCTCCGTCGCCGGTGTCTCCGCGTCGCCCTTCATCGGCGCGTACGGCATGAGCAAGGCGGCCATGGTCAACCTGACGCTCCAGCTGGCGCACGAGCTCGCGCCGTCCGTACGCGTCAACGCCATCGCGCCCGCGGTGATCAAGACCAAGTTCGCGGAGGCGCTCTACGAGGGCCGGGAGGCCGAGGCGGCCGCCGCGTACCCCCTGGGGCGGCTCGGCGTGCCGGCGGACATCGGCGGCGCGGCCGCGTTCCTGACCTCCGAGCAGTCGGACTGGATCACGGGGCAGACGCTCGTCGTGGACGGCGGTATCTTCCTCAACGCGGGCGTCCACTGACGCCGAGCGGACCGCCCTGAGGCGGTTTGTTCCTGAATGATCCAAGTGCCCCGCCGGGCCTCCAGGTTGACCCGGCGGGGCGCTGCGGTATGGTTCGCCGACCCATGGCTGAACGAGGAGCGTGCACGTGTTCTACCGGACCTGTCTGCAGGCCGCTGCAGCCCTAGCGTCCATATCTCTGCTGGCGGGGTGCGGCCTGTTCTCGGACGAGGACGCCGACCGTGAACAGAAGATCTCCGTCGGTACGACCAGCGAGCCGAGCACTCTCGACCCGGCTGCCGCATGGGACGGTTCGTGGGAGTTGTACCGGAACGTCTTCCAGACCCTCGTGAGCTTCCCGACGGGGAGCACCGTGCCGCAGTCCGACGCGGGCGAGTGCCGCTTCGCCGACACCGGCAACAAGGTCTTCGAGTGCGAACTCAAGGAGGGCCTCACCTTCACCAACGGCGACAAGCTCGACGCCGCCGCCGTCAAGCACTCCATCGACCGCATCCGGACCATCGCCGTGCAGGGTGGTCCGAAGGGTCTGCTGGGGTCGCTCGACAAGGTGGAGACGACCGGTGACCGCACCGTGACCTTCCGTCTCAAGACCGCCGACGCCACGTTCCCGTTCATCCTCGCCACCCCGGCCATGTCGATCGTGCCGCCCTCCGAGTACCCGGCCGACAAGCTCCGTGAGGACGGCAAGCTCACCGGCTCCGGTCCGTACGCCCTGGCCTCGTACGAGAAGGGCGACCGGGCGGAGCTGACCCGTTTCGCCAAGTACAAGGGCTTCGCGAAGGTCAAGAACGACGCGGTGACGATCCGCTACTTCCAGGACTCCGCCCTCATGATGACGGCCCTGAAGAAGCAGGAGATCGACGCGATCAACCGTGGTCTGACCGCGGAGCAGGTCGTCGAACTCCAGGAGAAGAAGCCGGAGAACGATCACCTCCAGCTGGTCGAGACGGTCGGCGCCGACATCCGCTACCTCGTCTTCAACCCGGCCGACCCCAACGCCGGCAAGCTGGCCGTGCGCCGCGCGATCGCGCAGATCATCGACCGCGGCGCGCTCGTGGAGAAGGTCTACAAGGGAACCGCCGAGCCGCTGTACTCGATGGTCCCCAAGGGCATCGCCGGGCACACCACCGAGTTCTTCGACCGGTACGGCGAGCCGGACGTCAAGAAGGCGGAGGAGATCCTCGAGGACGCGGGCATCAGCGAGCCCGTTCCGCTGAGCTTCTGGTACACCACCGACCGGTACGGCTCCGCGACGGCCCCCGAGTTCGCCGAGATCAAGCGGCAGCTCGAAGCCACCGGCCTGTTCAAGATCACGATCCAGGGCAAGCCGTGGGACGAGTTCCAGAAGGGCTACCAGGCGGGCCAGTACCCCGTCTTCGGCCGTGGCTGGTTCCCGGACTTCCCGGACCCGGACAACTTCATCGCGCCGTTCGTCGGCCCGAACAACGTCCTCGGCACCCCGTACGACGCACCGGAGATCTCCGAGCAGCTCGTGCAGTCCCGGCGTGAGAGCGACCGCGGAGCGGTCACCAAGCAGTTCGAGAAGGCGCAGGAGATCCTCGTCGACGACGTTCGCCTGCTGCCGCTGTGGCAGGGCAAACTGTACGTGGCGGCCAGCGAGGAGATCGGCGGCGGCGAGCGTGCCCTCGACCCGCAGACCGTCATGCAGGTGTGGGAGCTGTACCGCAAGGCCAGCTGGTAGCGCTGTCAGTGCCCCCGGGTAGGTTCTGAGATCCCGGTTCCGGGATCTCGGAACCGGCCCATCGACGGAGGTTGTTGACGTGACCGACACCGACATGCTGCCCGAGTCCTGGCGCGGCGTCCTCGGCGAAGAGCTGCAGAAGCCGTACTTCAGGGAGCTCACCGAGTTCGTCGAGAAGGAGCGGGCCAACGGGCCGGTGTATCCGCCGAGTGCGGAGGTGTTCGCCGCGCTGGAGGCCACGCCGTACGAGCGGGTGAAGGTGCTCATCCTCGGTCAGGACCCGTACCACGGCGAGGGCCAGGGGCACGGTCTCTGCTTCTCCGTGCGGCCGGGCGTCAAGACCCCGCCGTCCCTGCGCAACATCTACAAGGAGATGCAGAGCGAGCTCGGTCATCCGGTCCCGGACAACGGCTATCTGATGCCGTGGGCACGCCAGGGCGTGCTGCTGCTCAACGCGGTGCTGACCGTCCGGGCCGGCGAGGCCAATTCCCACAAGGGCAAAGGCTGGGAGAAGGTGACCGACGCGGTGATCCGTGCGGTGGCCTCCCGGCCGGACCCGGCCGTCTTCGTCCTGTGGGGCAACTACGCGCAGAAGAAGCTGCCGCTCATCGACGAGGAGCGGCATGCCGTGGTGAAGGGGGCGCATCCCTCACCGCTGTCCGCGAAGAAGTTCTTCGGCTCCCGTCCATTCACCCAGATCAACGAGGCGGTCGCGGCGCAGGGCCACGACCCCATCGACTGGCGCATTCCCGACATCGGCTGAATCGGCGCACCCGGCTGACAGGCTCGGGCCGCAGCCCGAGCCTGTGCGGCATCGGCCCCGGCGGCGGTTAGCGTCGGTGTCCTCAAGCAGCACTTCGCCGCGGACGAGGAGGCCCACAGTGATGGAGCAGCAGGAGGCGTCGCAGGACATCGTCATGACCCGGATCGGGCAGGCGATGATGCTGTTGCACGGGGGCGACCGCGAGGAGGCGCGTAATCGTTTCGCGCTGCTGTGGTCGGAGATCGGCGAGGAGGGGGACGCCCTGCACCGCTGCACCCTCGCCCACTGCATGGCGGACGTCCAGGACGACCCGGCGGACGAACTCGCCTGGGATCTGCGCGCCCTGTCGGCGGCCGACGGGCTGAGCGACGAACGGCTCGCCCGGCACCAGACACTCGCGGTCCGGGCCCTGTACCCCTCGCTCCATCTGAACCTGGCGGCGGACTACGTCAAGCTGCACCGCCCCGAGGAGGCGCGCGCCCATCTGGAGCGGGCACGCGCGTCCACGGACGCCTTGGCGGACGACGGTTACGGCCGCGGGGTGCGGGCCGCCATCGACCGCCTGGAGCGCACCCTGGGGGCCGGCTGAGCCGGTTGCCGCCCTCGCCCGGTCACTCGCCCGTGGCGCCGTCGATGTGCTCGCGCAACAGGTCGGCGTGGCCGTTGTGGCGCGCGTACTCCTCGATCATGTGAGTGAGGATCCAGCGCAGGCTGAACGCCTCGCCGCCGCGGCTGCGGGACACCGACAGGTCGTCGAGTTCATGCGCCGCGGTGACCTTGCGGGCGTCGGCGACCTGGGTGAGCCAGGTCGTGTGCGCCTCGGCCCAGGTGTCCTGTTCGGTGACATGGAAGTCCCCGTCCCGGTCCTCCTCCGTGGAGTACAGGTCGGGAAGGTCCTCGTCGTCCATGATCTCGCGGAACCAGTAGCGCTCGACCTCGGCGAGGTGGCGCACGAGCCCCAGCAGGGTGAGCTCCGAAGGCGCCAGCGAGGCCGTCCGCAGCTGTGCGTCGTCCAGACCGGCGCACTTCATGATCAGGGTCTCGCGGTGGTAGTCCAAGAAGCCTTCCAGCATGGCGCGTTCGCCGGCGGTGGTGGACGGCTCGGTACGTGTGTCTGTGGTCATGGCGATCATCCTGCGTCACCTCCGGCCGCGCGGCCAGGAGTTATTCGCTCGGTCCGGCTTGCGTGCCGAGCAGGCCGCGCAACAACTCCTGGAAACCCTTGCGCAGTTCTTCCAGGCTCGGGACCGCCGCGTGGTACGAGCCGACGGCGCAGGCGAACATCAGCCCCTCGCACCATGCGACGAGGGACAGGGCGTGGCGCTCCGGCTCGGGAGAACCCGCCTCGGCCATCAGCGCGTTGAGCGGGGCGCGGAAGCGGCTGCCCGTCCGGTCGTAGAACTGGCGCAGTTCAGGGCGCCGGGTGGCCTCCAGGGCCAGTTCGTAGCGGGCGACGAGCAGTTCGGGGTGGCCGGTGAGATAGCGGTGCAGGGCGAGCGCCATGGCGTCCAGCAGGTCGGCCCTGCCGCCGAGCGCGGGCGGCATCTCCGCCACGGTGAGGACGGCCGCCTCGCGGTCCGCCAGCCGGCGTACCGCCGCCTCGAGCAGCGCCTGGCGGGTGCGGGCGTGGTTGGAGGTCGAGCCCTGCGGCAGCCCCGCCGCCTCGTCCACGGCGCGGTGGGTGAGCCCGCGCATCCCGCGCTCGGCGAGGAGTGCGAGAGCGGTGTCGGCGATGAGTTCTGCCCGTGGGGCGCCGGGCGGGGCGGTGCGTGCGGCCATGCGGTCAATCTACCGCCGGAACTACAGATGTAGTAGCGTGGGGCGTGGCACTACAGGTGTAGTAACCGAGTGGAGGAGCAGCCATGCCCGTACCGCGTAAAGCCGCTCACGCAGTCGTCATCGGCAGTGGGATCGGCGGCCTCACCGCGGCCGTCGCCCTGCGGCAGCACGGCTGGCAGGTCACGGTCCTGGAAAGGGCAGCGTCCCTCGAGCCCGTCGGCGCGGGCATCGGACTCGCCCCCAACTCCCAGCGCGCACTGGACGTCATCGGACTCGGCGACGAGATCCGTGGCCTGGCCGCCTGGCAGGGCCCCGGCGGCATGCGGACCCCCGCCGGCCGCTGGCTGTCCCGCACCGACAGCGCCGCCGCCGCGGAACGGTTCGGCGGACCCCTCGTGCTCGTCCATCGCGCCACCCTGATCGACCGGATCGCCCGCAGGCTGCCCGAGGGCACCGTCCGCACCGGCTGCCCCGGCGAACTGGCCGACACGGGGACCGCCGGCGGCCGCCCGGCCCGGGTGACCACACCCGACGGCGACATCGAGGCGGACCTCGTCATCGGCGCCGACGGCATCCACTCCGCCGTGCGCGGCGCCCTATTCCCCGACCACGCCGGGCCCGCGTACTCAGGGATGACGACCTGGCGCGTGGTCGTACCCGCGCCGGAGCAGCCCTTCGCGCCGCACGAGACCTGGGGCCCCGGCTCCCTGTGGGGCACCCAGCCCCTCAAGGACGGCCGGATCTACGCCTACGCGGCCGCCGTCGCCCCGCAGGGAGGCAAGGCGCCCGACGGCGAAAAGGCCGAGTTGCTGCGCCGGTTCGGCGACTGGCACGACCCCGTCCCCGGCGTCATCGCCGCCGCCGCACCCGAGAGCGTGCTCCGCAACGACGTCCACCACATGATCCGGCCGCTGCCCGCCTTCCACCGCGGCCGCACCGTGCTCCTCGGCGACGCCGCGCACGCCATGGCGCCGACGCTCGGCCAGGGCGGCAACCAGGCCATCGAGGACGGGATCGTCCTCGCCCACCACACGGCCACCGGCCTCGACCTCGGCGCCGGACTCGCCGCCTACAGCGCCGAGCGGCAGCCCCGCACCACGGCGATCGTCCGGAAGTCGGCCCAGGTCGCCCGGCTGATGTCGCTGCGCGGCGCACCCGCCGTCGCCGTCCGCGACGCCCTCATGTCCACCGTCTCCCGTCTCGGCCCCGGCCTGGTGCTGCGGACCTTCGACGGCATCGCCGACTGGCAGCCCCCACGGCGCACGTATGCTGCCGGAGCACAGGACGCGCACGGAGAGCCAGGCGCGCACGAAGAACAACCGGCACGGCGGTGAGCCGGCCGGGCATGTGAGGGGGAACCCCGTGAAGGTCGGCTGCATCGGGCTCGGCGACATCGCGCGGAAGGCGTACCTGCCGGTGCTCACCACCCTGCCCGGGGTGGAACTGCACCTGCAGACCCGCACGCCGGCCACCCTTGCCCGGACGGCGGAGACCCACCACATCCCCGCCGAGCGGTGCCACACCGACCTGGACTCCCTCCTCGCACAGGGACCGGACGCGGCCTTCGTCCACGCGTCGACCTCCGCCCACGCCGAGATCGTCACCCGGCTCCTCGAAGCGGGCGTGGCGACCTACGTCGACAAGCCACTCGCCTACGAACTGGCCGACTCCGAGCGGCTGGTGGCGCTGGCGGAGGAACGCGGCACCAGCCTCGCCGTCGGCTTCAACCGCAGGTTCGCCCCCGGCTACGCACAGTGCCTGGAGCACCCGCGCGAACTGATCCTGATGCAGAAGAACCGCGTCGGCCTCCCGGAGGACCCGCGCACCCTCGTCCTCGACGACTTCATCCACGTCGTCGACACCCTGCGCTTCCTCCTCCCGGGAACCGTCGAGCACACCGACGTACGCGCACGGATCGTCAACGGCCTGATGCACCACGTCGTCCTCCAGCTGTCGGGGGACGGATTCACCGCCATCGGCATCATGAACCGGATGAGCGGCTCCACGGAGGAGATCCTCGAGGTCTCGGGCCAGGACTCCAAGCGCGAGGTCCGCAACCTCGCCGAGATCGTCGACCACAAGGGCCAGCCCAGCGTCCGGCGGCGGGGCGACTGGGTGCCGGTGGCCCGCCAGCGCGGCATCGAGCAGGTCGTGCACTCCTTCCTCGACTCCGTACGCGCGGGGAAGGTCCTCAGCGCACAGGACGCGCTGAGGACTCACGAGCTGTGCGAGCGAGTGGTCCGCCTGGCCCTCGAGCAGGCCGCCTGAGGGCACGCACACCGCCGACGGCGGCCAGCACGGCCAGCAGCACCACCGACGCGTACACCGGCCAGTCGCCGAACCGGACGTAGAGCGTGCTCCCGGACACCAAGGGCACCTCGTAGACCGCCGCCGTGGCGCTCTCCGTCGAGAGCGGCGCTCCCACCCGGTCGCCGCCCGCCGCGTACACCGCGCTCACGCCGGTGAGCGTGGCGTGCACCATCGGCCGCCCGCTTTCCGCCGCGCGCAGCGCCGCCAGCGACGCGTGCTGCTCGGGGGCCCAGCTCTCCTGGAACGACGAGGTCGCCGACTGGGCCACCAACACCTGTGCGCCGTCCCGTGTCAGCCGCCTGCTCATGTCGGGGAACGCCGACTCGAAGCAGACCAGCGGCCCGAGCCGCGGACCGGGCGCCCGTGTGCCGTCGTCCGGCAGCGTCATGACCACCGGGGCACGCCCCCGCAGCCGGTCCTCGCCCGCCGCCCGGCCCACCGACGTGGCCCAGCCGAGCACCGACCGGGCCGGGATGTACTCACCGAACGGAACGAGCCGCATCTTGTCGTACCGGTCCCCGGTCGGGCCGTCGGGGCCGACGAGCACCGAACTCTTGTAGATCCCCGGCGCACCCGAGGCGTCCTCGCTCCGCGCGTCCACATTGACCAGCACCGGTGCGCCGACCTCGCCCGACAGGGCGGCCAGGCGCTCGGCCAGATCGGGCCGCGCCCGCAGGTCCGCGCCGACGCTGCTCTCGCCCCAGACCACCAGATCGGGATCGCGGCCCTTCAGCTCGCGCGTCAGCTCCTCGCCGCGGTCGAAACGCCGCTCCGCGCTGAGCATGCCGCCGACGACGCCCGGCTGGACCACCGCGATCCTCACCCGGCCCGATTCACGCGGCTGCGGCGCCCACGCCCACACCAGGGTCACACCGGTCGCGCAGAGGACGACCGCCACCACAGCGGCCCTACGGGCGCTCCTGACCGCCACGAGCAGCACTACCACCGTGTTGACGGCCACCACCAGCAGGCTCACCAGCCAGACACCGCCGACCGAGGCGAGCCGCAGGGCCGGCGGCACCTCCCACTGACTCGCGCCCAGCAGCCCCCACGGGCCGCCGAGCCCCTCCCAGGAGCGAACCAGTTCGATCATGAGCCAGCCCGCGGGGACGGCGCCGACGGCCACCGCCGCACGGGCCGTCGAAGGCGTCCCGCCGAGCATGACCCGCACGAGCATCCCCCACGGCGCACACAACAGCCCCAGCAGCGCCGCCAGCACCAGCAGGAAGACATGGAGGCTCGGCAGCAGCCAGTGATGCATGGCCATCATGAAACCGGCACCGCCGAGCCAGCCCTCGAACGCCGCACGGCGGGCGGTGGGCGCGGTGCGCAGCAGCAGCATCCACGGGACCAACGCGAGAAAGGCGAACCACCAGAGCGACGGTTCCGGAAAGGCGAGCGCGGGCAGTGCACCGGTCACGAACGCGACGGCGCCCCGCGATCCCCGCGAACGGAGAAAGTGCTCGTGCCACCCGTCGTGCCGCGTCCTGTCCCGCCTGCCGACCGGAATCCGCATGCAGCGCCTCCTCGTCCGGCCTCGAGGGGCCACGAGCCGTTCACCACCAGTGTGCGCGAAGATCGGCGTCGGCGAACAGTGCGCCTCACCCGCCCCATGCGCCACCGACGACGCGCCGTGGCTCGTCTCTCTGCCGACAGCGCGACTCCGTCGTGTCAGGCGTCGCCGGGTCCCGCCCTCCGGCGCCCGGTGTCGCCGGGCGCCACCTCCGTACCGCGTCAGGCCTCGCCGGGCTTCCCGCCGCCGCGTCGCCACCTCTCCTCGATCACCACGGACCGCAGCCGCCAGCCGGCCTCCTCGCGGATCAGAACGAATCCGTAGCGTCCGCCCGACACGAACTCGTCACCCGATTCGGTCCGCATCGGATTGAGGTAGTCGGCGCGCACCTCGGCCCGGTCACCCGGATACCCGTCCAGGTCCTGGAAAGTCACCCGCCGGTTCACGATGAGGTGCTGGCGGACGGGAAAGAGCCGCATCGCACGCGCCAGCCACTCGGCGACCTCGGCCGCCGGCCCCTCGATACCGCCGGAGCCGCGGTAGTCGGCCCGGCCGTCGCCGGTGAACAGCGCACGGTAGGCGTCCCAGTCGCCGTCGTCGACGGCCACCGCGTAGTCGGTGACGACATCGTCGACGGCAAGCCTGTCCATCACGGTCGCGAGATCCACGCGCTGTGTCATCGGCTCAGTGTCGGCCAAGCGGCCTGCCAGGCCAAGAGCCGTGCGCACCCGTCACCCGCACGGCGTCGGCAACCGGCCACACTTTATTCCCGCAGCACGCTGCGACCCGACCGCCGTCTTCGGCAGGTCGTGCATGCAAGCGGTCGGCGGGGAGGCCACGGCGGAGGGACACCCGGAGCCGACCGGGCCCGCGCCACCGACCCGGCTCGGTGGGGCGTGTGGGGCACGCTCGGCGGTGTTGGCGAGATCTCCCGTGTCCCGTACAGCCGTTGGCAGGAGGCCGAGGCCGTAGCGGCCCGCCGAGGATCAGCTCCGTACGGCCTTGAGCACGACGAACTTGGGGTCGCCGGCGACCACTTCGCAGTTGCCGAACAGCCGCCGCAGCCGCACGTGATAACCGAGATGCCGGTTGCCGACGACCCAGAGCTCACCGCCGGGACGCAGCGCGCGGCGCGCGTCGGCGAACATCCGCCGGGCCGCCGTGTCGGTCGTCGCGCGGTGCGAGTGGAACGGCGGGTTGTTCAGCACGAGGTCCACCGACGCGTCCGGGAGGGCGGACAGCCCGTCGCCGACGAGGAACTCCGCTGTGCCGGACGGCACATTGTCGTGGAAGGTGGCCTCCGCCGAGGCCACGGCGGAGTACGACTCGTCGACGAACGTCACCTCGGCGCCGGGCTCGGCCAGCGCGGCCGCCGTGCCGACCACGCCGTTGCCGCAGCCCAGGTCCACGATCCGCGCCGGGCCGCGGCCCCGCGGCAGGTGGCGCAGGAAGAAGCGGGTGCCGATGTCGAGGCGTTCCGCGCAGAAGATGCCCGCGTGGTTGGTGACGGTGCGGCCCGCGAGGACGCCCGTGTCGGACGGCAGGGCGTACCGCAGCGGCCACGGGCTCGGGAGCCGGGGGAGGGCCGGGTCGGGGGTGCAGAAGATCAGCCGGGCCTTCTTCGCCGCGAGTGACGTCCTTGTCGGCCCGAGGATGCGCTCGAACAGCTTCAGCGTGGACGTGTGGATCTCCGTGACCATGCCCGTGCCGACGACGACGGTGTCCGCGTCCACGGACGGCGCCAGCCGGTGCAGCTGGTCCTCGAGCAGCGCGAGGCTCTTCGGCACGCGGATCAGGAGCACGTCGATGTGCGCCGGCGGTTCGTCCCGCGCGGTGAGCAGCCTCACCGCGCCCGGCTCGACGCCGGCTCGGCGCAGATTGCCGCGGGTCGCCTCCTGGCCGAGGAACGAATCGGTGATCTGGACGGTCTCGCCCGTCCCGTGGGCGGCGAGGGAGGTGACCAGGGCGCCCCACCGGTCGCCGACGACGGCCACCGTGCCGGACAGGTCCGTCGGCGCCGCGTCGTCGATGCCGTGCAGATGGCGCAGCAGGTACTCGTCGGCAGCGTCCCAGGCGCGGAGCGTGTCGCGCGGGTCCTCGGGGAAGCGGGCGAGCTCGTACGCGCCCCATGGGGTGGTCAGACGGTTCATCGTGCACTCAGGCTAGCCGAGCGGGGGAGGGCGGCTGCCCGGTCACGGGCGGCGTGGGCGGGCCGCGGCCTCACGGGGCGCGGCTGCCGCCCGCTGTGCGCTACGCGGCGCGCTGTACGTCCTCGCGTGCCGCAGCGGCCCACTCCACCACCAGTGCCTCGTACTCCGGACGCCGGTCCTCGGGGAGTGCGCCGTCGGCCCACAGCTCTCGGATCCGTGCGTTCAGCTCGGATGCGGACAACAAGGTTTCGGATTCGGACTCGCGGGGAAAGGCGGACATGTTTGCCAGGTTACGGCCTTCGCCCGGCGTCCGTCTTCCCCGCGAACTGCTCGCTCAGCCCGCCGACTCACCCGCGTGCGGGCTGAGCACATCCGTCCCCACCAGGATGTACAGCAGGATTCCGAGCAGAATCCGGTAGATCACGAACGGCATGAAGCTCTTCGTAGTGATGAATTTCATGAACCAGGCGATCACCGCGTAGCCCACACCGAAGGCGATGATCGTCGCGAAGATCGTCGGCCCCCAGGACACATGGCCGCCCTCGCCCGCGTCCTTCAACTCGAACAGTCCCGAGGCGAGTACGGCGGGGATCGCCAGCAGGAACGAGTAACGGGCCGCCGCCTCACGGGTGTAGCCCATCAGCAGACCGCCGCTGATCGTGGCGCCGGAGCGGGAGACGCCCGGGATCAGCGCCATCGCCTGGCAGACGCCGTAGATCAGACCGTCGCGGACGCTCAGGTCCTTCAGCGTCTTGCGCTCCTTGACCACCCGGTGCCGGCCGCCGGCCTCGTCGCGGGCGGCGAGCCGGTCCGCGAAGCCGAGGACGATGCCCATCACGATCAGGGTCGTGGCGATGAGCCGCAGATCACGGAACGGGCCCTCGATCTGGTCCTTGAGCGTGACGCCGAGCACACCGATCGGGATGGAGCCGACGATCACGAGCCAGCCCATCTGCGCGTCGTGGTCGCTGCGCATCGCCTTGTCGGTGAGCGAGCGGAACCACGCGGACACGATCCTCGCGATGTCCTTGCGGAAGTAGATGAGGACGGCCGTCTCCGTGCCGATCTGGGTGATCGCGGTGAACGCGGCCCCCGGGTCGTGCCAGCCCGCGAACGCGGCGGTGAGCCGGAGATGCGCGCTGGAGGAGATGGGAAGAAACTCCGTCAGCCCCTGGACGAGCCCGAGGATGAATGATTCGAACCAAGACATGAAAGCTACGCCACCCAAGAGCTGATCACGGTCTGTCAGGCGCGCGCGAAGGCACATGACCCGTGAGATACGACTCACGTACGTCATCGGGCCGGCGCCGGGTGGCAGCGTAGCGCCCCAAAATGAAGCGCTTGCCGCAGCCCCCGCCGCGGAGTCGGGAGACGTACCCGCCCGCGCCGGTCACGCGCGGGTCCGAACACGCCGACGGCCGGTCGGCGGGCGGCGTCCCGGCGCGGGTGTGTCAGCGGCCGGGGACTCCTGCGCCGCTGATGCGTCCGGTGCCTTCGGCGACGCGGCTGTCGGTGCCGGGGCCTTCGGCACCGTGTGCTTCGGCAGTGTCGGCGACTCGGGATTCGGCGGTGCGGCCTTCGGTGCCGTCGGTGCCCCGGCTTTCGGTGCCGCGCAGGCGGTGGCGCTTGGTCCAGGCGACCGCTGCCGCGGCCAGGCCCGTCACCACGATGAAGCCCATCGCGATCAGGAAGGCCGGCGACGTGGGTGAATCCGCCCGGCTGCCGGCGACGACGTACGCCGCCGTGTTGGGGATCGAGCCCAGACCGGTCGCGAGGAGAAAGGGCACATAGCCCATGCGGGACACGGCCGCGCAGTAGTTGGCGGCGGCGAACGGCACACCCGGGAACAGCCGGATCGCCAGCATCGAACGGAAACCGTGCCGGCTGAGCTGACCGTCGGCGGCCTTCAGCCAGCGGCCACGCAGCAGCGGCCGGAGCGCTTCCTGACCGAGCAACCGGCCCAGCGTGAAGGCGATTCCGGCGCCCAGCACCGTGCCGGCGAGCGCCGCCGCGAGCCCGGCCTGCGAGCCGAACAGCGCCCCCGCCGCCAGATTGAGGATGGGCCGCGGCACGAACGCCGCCGTGCACACCCCGTACCCGACGCCGAACAGCACCACGGCAGCCGGCCCGCCCAACTGCGGCGGCCAGCCCGCCGAGAGCAGCCGCTGCGGCTCGTAGAGCAGGACCGTCACCGCCGCGGAAGCCAGCACCACCGCGAGAAGGGACAGCCGCGACCAGGGCGAGAACAGGGCCCTGGAGCAGCGGAAGGCGAGACCGGATGCCGGCCTGGGGACGGGGTCGAGCATCCGGGGAGACTAACCGACAGCCGCCCGTGATCGCCTTATTGTGTGCCGTATGACGCACGTCGTACCGCGAAGCGATCTCGCCGACACCGTCATGGCCCGCCTCGTCGTCGTGTACCCGGCCGCGGGGGACGCCGACCGCGCCGTCAAGGCCGCCGCGTACATGAAGGGCGTCGCCCCGTTCCTCGGGATCCCCACGCCCGAACGGAGAAAGCTGTCCCGCACGGCCCTCGCCGGCACGCCCCGGCCCGACGAGGCCGACTGCACGGCCGTGGCGCTGCGCTGCTGGGAACTGCCCGAGCGGGAGTACCACTACTTCGCCGCCGACTATCTCCGCCTTCACGTCGGCCGCTGCTCCTCCGGCTTCCTGCCCGTGGCACGCCGGCTCGTCACCACCGTGCCCTGGTGGGACACCGTCGACACGCTCGCCGCCCATGTCGTCGGACCCCTGGTGGCAGCCGATCCGGTGCTCGGTGAAGTGATGGACGAATGGATCGACGACGAGGACATGTGGGTGGTGCGCACGGCACTCCTGCACCAACTGCGCTTCCGGGCCGCGACGGACAGCGCCAGGCTGTTCGACCACTGCCTCCGCCGGGCCGGTCACCCGGACTTCTTCGTCCGCAAGGCGATCGGCTGGGCACTGCGCGAGTACGCCAGGACCGACCCCGACGCCGTACGGCAGTTCGTCGACGGCGCCCGCGACCGCCTGTCGCCGCTGTCCGTCCGCGAGGCGCTCAAGCACCTCTGACGGGCGCCGCTGCCGGCTGATCGCACTGCTTGTGGCGGGCGCCCGGCCGGGTCCTCCCGCCGGGCCGCTTCGGCGTGAACGGCCGTGCCGGGAAAACCGTTCGACGGCCGCACCCGCACCGGGCGATCATTCACCCATGTTCCGGTACGCCTTCCTCGCAGCGCGGTCCGCATTCGCGGACGCGCCGAAGGCTGCCGTTCTCCCCGCAGCCGATGCTGCCGCAGCGCCCCTCGACGGCGCCCGAAGCTGACCCTTCCCGGATCGTCCGGCGGACCCCGCAGGGGGAGGGTCGGCCAGGCCCAGGGGTCCCACACTTCGAGTTCCGGGAAGGAACCATCGCGCCATGCCCAAGACGGCATACGTGCGGACCAAGCCGCACCTCAACATCGGCACCATGGGCCACGTCGACCACGGCAAGACCACCCTGACCGCCGCCATCACGAAAGTACTCAGCGAGCGGGGGAGCGGCACGTTCGTGCCCTTCGACAGGATCGACCGGGCGCCCGAGGAGGCCGCGCGGGGCATCACCATCAACATCGCGCACGTCGAGTACGAGACCGACACCCGCCACTACGCCCACGTGGACATGCCGGGCCATGCCGACTACGTCAAGAACATGGTCACCGGCGCCGCCCAGCTGGACGGGGCGATCCTCGTCGTCTCGGCGCTCGACGGCGTCATGCCGCAGACCGCGGAGCACGTCCTGCTCGCCCGCCAGGTGGGCGTCGACCACATCGTCGTCGCCATCAACAAGGCCGACGCGGGCGACGACGAGCTGACCGACCTCGTCGAGCTGGAGGTCCGGGAACTGCTGACCGCACACGGGTACGGCGGCGACGCGGCGCCGGTCGTGCGCCTCTCCGGGCTGCGGGCGCTCGAGGGCGTCCCGCGCTGGACGGCCGCCGTGGAGGCACTGCTCGACGCCGTCGACACCTACGTGCCGATGCCCGTCAGGTACACCGACGCGCCCTTCCTGCTGCCCGTGGAGAACGTGCTCACCATCACGGGGCGCGGGACCGTCGTCACCGGGGCCGTCGAGCGGGGCACCGTACGGGTCGGCGACCGCGTGCAGGTGCTCGGCGCGGACACCGAGAGCGTGGTGACAGGACTGGAGACCTTCGGCAAGCCGATGGAGTCGGCGGAGGCGGGGGACAACGTGGCACTGCTGCTGCGCGGCCTCCACCGCGACCGGGTCCGGCGCGGTCACGTCGTCGCCGCGCCCGGAAGCGTCGTACCGAGCCGGCGTTTCACCGCGCAGGTGTACGTGCTGTCGGCCCGGGAGGGCGGACGGACCACGCCCGTCTCCACCGGCTACCGGCCGCAGTTCTACATCCGCACCGCGGACGTCGTCGGCGACATCGACCTCGGCGCGGCGGGCGTGGCACGGCCCGGCGAGACGGTCGCGCTGACCGTCGAGCTCGGCCGGGACGTCCCGCTCGAGCCGGGGCTCGGCTTCGCCATCCGCGAGGGCGGCCGCACGGTCGGCGCGGGCACGGTGACGACCGTGCTGTGAGACGGGGGTGGCAGGACGGGGACAATGGCCCGGTGAACGAGCCGATCCCCGTCCTGCGCGCCGTCGACGGCGGTACCGCCAAGCTGATGCCCGACGTGGACCATGAGCGGGCCTGGCTGCTGACCGTCGACGGCGCCCCGCAGTCGTACGTCGACCTGGACGATCCCACGCACCTCGAGTTCGAGTACCTGCGCCGGCTCGGCCACGTCGTCGACTGCCTGGCCGACGAGGGCACACCCATCTCCGTACTGCACCTCGGCGGCGGTGCCCTCACCCTGCCGCGCTACATCGCCGCGACACGGCCCGGCTCCCGTCAGGACGTGGTCGAATACGACGCCGGGCTCGTCGCCCTGGTCGCCGAGCACCTGCCGCTGCCCGAGGGGTCCGGCGTCACCGTCCACCGGGACGACGCGCGGAAGTGGGTCGAGGGGGCGGCGGCGGACTCCATGGACATGGTGGTGGCGGACGTCTTCGGCGGCTCCCGGGTCCCGGCGCACCTGACCACGGTCGAGTACGCGAGGGCCGCGGAACGGGTGCTCCGGCCGGGCGGTGTCTACGCCGCCAACCTCGCCGACGGTGCGCCGTTCACCTTCCTCCGCTCCCAACTGGCCACCTTCGCTGAGGTCTTCACCGAGCTCGCCCTGATCGCGGAACCGTCCGTACTGCGTGGACGCCGCTTCGGCAACGCGGTGCTGCTCGCCTCGCAGTCGCCGATCGACACGGCGCCGCTGGCACGGCGGACGGCGTCCGACGCGTTCCCGGCGCGGGTCGAGCAGGGGGCGGCGCTCGCGCGGCTGCGGGGGGACGCGGGGCCGGTGGACGACACCACGGCGGTACGCTCGCCGGAGCCGCCGGACGGAGCGTTCACGGTGGGGTGACGTGCCGCTGCTTCACGGTGTGGTGACGTGCCGCTGCGCGGGGCCTGTGCCCCTGCCCTCCCCCTACGGCCTGGCGGCCGTGGGAGGTGCCCCCACTTCCCGAAACCGGGCTCCGTCCGGGCCCGCCACCGCGCTCCGCGCGGTGTTTCGGGGGCGCTGCCCCCGGACC
>NZ_JBSGZJ010000059.1:0-23689 GCF_053610925.1 Streptomyces sp. NPDC054847
GCGCGGGGCCCCCGGGGTTGTGGCGGGGGGGCCCGGCGGGCAAGGTTTGGGTGGGGCCCCCCCCGCCCGGCGGCGGCGGGGGGGCCCCCCCGGCCCCCCCTGGGGTGGGGGGGGGGCCCGGGGCGTCCGCCGGTGGGTACACGGTACGGGCGGCGCGTGGCCGACCCTGGAGCCGGGTCCACCGGTAGTCGTCCGGTGCGCCCGCCTCCACGGACTACGTGATCACACGCATCTCTTCGCTCCTCGTGCTCCGCACGGATCCGGTCCGCCGGGCGGCGGAAGAGTGCGGCGGGTGTCCCGGCCGCGACCGTGCCGCCGCCCCGTGGGCGTCCCGGCGCACGCGGTGACGCGGTCAGCGCCTGAAGCCGTGCTTCGAATTCTCCTTGGTTTCGCGCGCCCTGCCCCGTGTCTCCAGGGCGGCGCCCTTGGCAGCGGTGGTCTCCTTGCCCATCGCGTGGGCCGCCTTCCGCACGGCCCTGCCGACAACCTGCTCGGCCTTGGCCTTGGCCTTCTCTCCGGCACTCATGTCGGTCCTTTCGTAGCCTCCACCTCTGCGGCTGCCCGAGCCGCAGGGCCGGAAACCGATCGCTTCGCGCGAGTGGAGGGGCTCCGGCCGCGTCGCGTTCGCGCCCCCGGAGCCGGGACCGTGCGGGATCACCGTCGGATCAGCCTCCGCGCCGTCGCCGCCGCCACAGCCGACGTGCGAGAGTCGACGCCCAGCTTGGCGAAGATGTGCACCAGGTGGGACTTCACCGTCGCCTGGCTCAGGAAGAGCCGCTTGCTGATCTGAAGGTTCGACAGGCCGTCGCCCACCAGCTGGAGCACCTCCAGCTCGCGTTTGGTCAGCGCCTGCGCCGGGGTGCGCATACGGTCCATGAGGCGGTGCGCCACCGCCGGGGCCAGCGCGGACCGGCCGGCCGCCGCCGTGCGGACCGCCGCGGCCAGTTCCTCCGGCGGAGCGTCCTTCAGCAGATAGCCCGCCGCGCCGGCCTCCACCGCCGCGAGGATGTCCGCGTCGGTGTCATACGTGGTGAGGATCAGCACCCGGGGGCCGTCCGGGAGCGCGCTGATCGCCGCCGTCGCCTCCGAGCCGTGCATGCCCGGGCCGAACTGGAGGTCCATCAGCACCACGTCGACACCGCCCACCGCGGCCCGCCGCACCGCCGCCTCCGCGGTCGCCGCCTCGCCGACGACCTCGAAGTCGGTCTCGGTGTCGAGGACCGCGCGCAGTCCCGCCCGTACGACGGGATGGTCGTCGGCGAGCAGCAGACGGATGGGCCCGGTCATGCGGCGCGCCCCGTGGCCGACGCGGGCAGCGGCAGGGTGAGGGCGACGGCCGTGCCCTGGCCGGGCGCGGACTCGACGCTCAGCGTCCCGCCGAGCGAGCTCGCCCGCGAGCGCATCGCGCGCAGCCCGAAGCTGCCGTCACCGCTGGGTGCCGCGTCGGGGTCGAAGCCTCGGCCGTCGTCGACGACGTCCAGCGACACCGAGGTGTCCATGTAGCTGAGGGTGATCTCCGCCCGCGAGGCGGCAGCATGGCGCTCGGTGTTGGCGAGCGCCGACTGCGCGGTCCGCAGCAGTGCCACCTCGTAGGGCGTGGGCAGCTCCACGGGCGTGCCGCTGACGTCGAACCGCACCACAGGGCCGTTGGCTTTCGCGCACAGCCGCTCCAGCGCGCCGGCCAGCGAGCCGCGTTCCAGGTCCGGCGGGGAAAGGGCACGTACGAACCGGCGGGCCTCGGCCAGGTTGTCCTGCGCCGCACGACGCGCCTGCCGGACGTGCCGGGCGGCCGGGTCGTCCTCGTCCAAGGCCCGTTCCGCGGCGCGCAGCAGCAGCTGGATGCTGGACAGGCCTTGTGCGAGCGTGTCGTGGATCTCGCGGGCGAGCCGTTCCCGTTCGGCCAGCGTCCCCGCTGTGCGTTCGGCGGCGGCGAGTTCGGCGCGGGTGGAGACCAGTTCGTCGATCAGCCGGCGACGGCTCTCGCTCTCCCGGTACAGCGCCTGGTAGCCGAGCACGGTCGCCACCGCGACGGCCGCGCCCAACAACGGTCCGATGAACGTGCCCGGGGTGACCGTCTGCCCGTGCAGCAGGAAGCTCCCGATCGCGGCGGCGGCCGTCGCCGCCACGGCGGCCAGGCCCCACCGCACCGGCAGCAGATGCAGCTGGAGGAAGTACAGCGGGAACGCCACCCACAGCGCGTCCGGCGAAAGGACCAGCAGCGCCAGCCACGTCGCGCCGAGTGCCGCCAGCCACAGGGCTGCGGCACGCCCGGAGCGATGCACTCCGGGTGTGAGGACACCCGCCGCGTACACGGCCGCGACCAGCGCGGCCGTGGTCACGACCGCGTACGCCTGCGGTTCACCGCCGGTGACGGCCCGCACGGCGGCCAGCGCCAGCAGTCCGGCCAACAGGGCATGCAGACACACGCGCAGTACGCGCACGACGGGGGTCAGGGTCCGGGAGTCCATGGTCACTCCAGCGTAAGCACGGCGCCGGGTGACCGGCTCAATCAAAAGGTTGAGACGGATACGCACCGGAGTGCGATGTCCGGGCACGCCGCGCGCACCAGGCTGGAGCCATGTTCGTCGCATGGAGAGACCTTCGCTTCGCCAAAGGGCGGTTCGCGCTGATGGGCACGGTCGTCGTGCTGATCACCCTGCTGGTGGGACTGCTGTCCGGGCTCACCGCCGGCCTGGCCAGGGAGAACACCTCAGCCGTCACCGGCCTGCCGGCCGACCGCCTGGCTTTCGCCGCGCCACCGGGCGGCCGGCCCGTCTCGTTCGCGAACTCGGCCGTCACCCCGAGCCAGTGGCACGGGTGGGCCGCCCGCCCCGGCGTCACGGCCGCCGCCCCGCTGGGCATCCGTACGCTGAATGCGACCGCAGGGAAGCGTACGGCCGCCGTCTCCGCCTTCGGCAGCGAGCCGTCGGCCGGGCTCGCGCCGCGTCCGGTGCGCTCCGGCGAGGTCGTGCTCTCCGAGCCGGCCGCGGACGAGCTCGGACTGCGGGAGGGCGACCGGGTCCGGCTGGGCACGCTGGACGCGGCCGTCGCCGCCGTCGAGGGCGACGCCTCCTACTCCCACACCCCCGTCGTCTGGACGGCGCTCGACGACTGGCAGCGCCTCTCGACGGGCCCGGCGGCGACCGTGATCGCGCTGACCACCACCGGCGGTGCCGACATCGCCGCGGCCGACGAGGCGATCGGCACGCGGACCCGCACCGTCGACGACGCGCTGGACGCCATCGGCTCCTACCGGTCGGAGAACGGCTCGCTGCAACTGATGCGCGGCTTCCTGTTCGCGATCTCGGCCCTCGTCATCGGGGCGTTCTTCACGGTGTGGACGATCCAGCGCAGCGGTGACGTGGCCGTGCTCAAGGCGCTGGGCGCCTCCACCCGCTACCTGCTGTACGACGCCCTCGGGCAGGCGGTGGTGATGCTCGCCGCCGGGACCCTGCTCGGCACCGGGCTCGCGGCCGGTGCCGGGGTGCTGATCGGCGGCGGCGACGTGCCTTTCGTGCTCGACGCTCCGACCGTCCTCGTCCCGGCCGCCGTGATGATCGTCCTCGGCGCGGCCGGGGCGGCCCTGTCCGTCCGACGGATCACCGCCGTCGACCCGCTGACCGCACTGGGGAGCGCACGATGAGCCTGCTGCTCGACGACATCACCCTCACCTATCCCGACGGCCGGGGGCGGCTGACCGCACTCGACCGGGTCGCTCTCGACGTTCCCGCCGGTTCGCTGACCGCCGTCGTCGGACCGTCGGGTTCCGGCAAGTCCAGCCTGCTGGCCGTCGCGGCGACCCTGGTCACCCCCGACAGCGGCCGGATCGTCGTGGACGGCGCCGACACGGCCGGGCTCGGCCCGGCGGCCAAGGCCGCCCTGCGCCGGGAGCGCATCGGCATCGTCTTCCAGCAGCCGAACCTCCTGCCGTCGTTGACGGCGGCGGAGCAGTTGCAGGTGATGGCCCATGTCTCCGGCCGGCTCGCGCGCTCCGCCCGCGGCAGGGCCCTCGAACTGCTCGACGCGGTCGGCCTCGCGGCCGAGGCCGGCCGCCGGCCGCACCAGCTGTCGGGGGGCCAGCGCCAGCGGGTGAACATCGCCCGCGCGCTGATGAACGACCCGGCCGTGCTCCTCGTCGACGAGCCGACCAGCGCGCTCGACCACGAGCGGGGCGCTGCGGTCCTGGACCTGCTGGTGGGCCTGACCCGCGAACGGGCCACGGCGACGGTGCTGGTGACGCACGACCTGGCGCATCTGGAACGGATGGACCGCACGGTCACCATGACGGACGGCCGCCTCACGCCCGCGCTCACCGCGTCGCTCTGAGGGGCGCCACGGACCGGTCTCCCCGGCGTCCGGGAAATCGGTCCAAGGCGTTGACAACGATGTCAGATGCATGGTCAAGTCTCCGCGCCGGTCCATGGATTTCAGGAGAGGGACGCCCATGCACCCACTGCTCAGGAGAATACGGGCGCGCACGACGCGGGCCGCCGCCCTTCCGCTGGCGGCCGCCATGGCGTGGGGCGGGCTCCTCGCCCCCGCTCCCGCCGCGCAGGCCGCCGCGCCGGTGGCCGAGGACCCCGCCGCGCTGGTCAACCCCTTCGTCGGCACACAGAACTTCGGCAACACCTTCCCGGGCGCGAGCGCCCCGTTCGGCATGGTGCAGGTCAGCCCGGACACCGGCGGACAGGGCGGCTACGACTACCAGCAGGACAGGATCCACGGGTTCAGCCAGACCCATCTCTCCGGCGTCGGCTGCTCCGTCGCCGGCGAACTGCCCCTGATGCCCACCACCGGAGCGGTCGACACCGTCGATCCGTCCCGCTACCGGTCCGCCTACTCCCACGACGACGAGGACGCCGAGCCCGGCTACTACCGCGTCGGCCTGAAGACGTACAGCATCGACGCGGAGCTCACCGCCACGCCCCGCACCGGCTGGCAGCGCTACACCTTCCCCGCGACCGGTCAGGCCAACGTCCTGTTCAACACCGGCAAGGCCAACCAGCGGGTGTACGACTCCGAGGTGCATGTCGTCGGCGACCGCACCGTAGAAGGCCGCGTGGAGGCCGGGAACTTCTGCGCCGGCAAGGACCGCCACACCGTCCACTTCACCGCCACCTTCGACCGGCCCTTCGCCTCGCACGGCACCTGGCGCGGCGACACCCGCACCCCCGGAGGCCGTGACGCCGGGGGCGAGGGCGGCAACGGCGCCTGGGTGACGTTCGACGCGGCCGACGACCGCGACGTGGTCGTCAAGGTCGGCCTGTCGTACACGGGCATCGAGGGCGCGCGCAAGAACCTGGCGGCCGAGACCGGCGACTCGTACGACTTCGACGCCACCCGCGCCGATCTGCGGGCCACCTGGCAGCGTCAGCTCCGCTCCGTCGAGGTCGGCGGGGGCACCGTCGAGCGGCAGCGCGCCTTCTACACGGCGCTCTACCACGCCCAGTTGCACCCGAACCTCGCCGGCGACGTGGACGGCCGTTACGCCGGCTTCGACGGCAAGGCGCACACCGCGGACGGGTTCACGCCGTACCAGAACCTCTCCCTGTGGGACACCTACCGGCCGCAGAACCAGCTGCTCGAGCTGCTCCAGCCGCAGGTGGCCCGTGATGTGGCGCTCTCGGTCGTCGCCGCCGGACGCGACGGCGGCTGGCTGCCGCGCTGGGCGCTCGCCAACAGCGAGACCAACATCATGACCGGCGACCCCGTGACGCCGTTCCTCGTCGAGGCCTGGTCCAAGGGGCTGCTCGCCGGCCACGAGGAAGAGGCGTACGCACTCCTGCGCAAGAACGCGACCAGCACCCCGCCCGCCGGTTCGCCCTACAACGGCCGTTCCGGGGTGGAGCACTACAAGGAGCGCGGCTACGTCCCCTCCGGCCTGGAGCTCGGCAAGGACTGCGCGGACAAGGGCGGCGACAACGACTGCAAGCACCCCGCCTCCGCGACCCTCGAGTACGCCGCGGCCGACGCCTCGCTGGCCCTGATGGCCCGTGAGCTGGGCCACGCGGAGGACGCCCGGACGTTCGCGGCGCGCGGCCAGTGGTACCGCAACCTGTGGGACTCGGGGATCGGTCAGTTCCGGCCGCGTACGGCCGGGGGGACGTGGCTGACGCCGTACGACCCGGTCGAGGCGGCCCACCAGTTCCACGAGGGCGGCGCGCACCAGTACCAGTGGCTGGTGCCGCAGGACCCGGCCGGGCTGGTCGCTCTGATGGGCGGCAGGTCCGCCACCGAGAAGCGGCTCGACTCCTTCTTCGCTTACGACAAGCTGCTCACCGATCCGGAGCGCACGGCCCGCGAGGACTGGATCTCCGCGCCGTACGACTACTACGGCAAGCCGACCTACAACCCGAACAACGAGCCCGATCTGCACGCCCCGTACATGTACCTGTGGGCGGGCGCGCCCGCGAAGACGGCGACCGTCGTCCGCGCGGCGATGACCCTGTTCACCAACGGCCCCGACGGCATGACCGGCAACGACGACCTGGGCACCATGTCCGCCTGGTACGTCTTCTCCTCCCTCGGCCTCTACCCGACGATGAGCGGCGGCGACTTCCTCGCCGTCTCCAGCCCGCAGTTCTCCTCCGCCGTCGTCCGCGTCGGCACGTACGGCGAGGAGCAGGGCGGCACCCTGACGATCAAGGCGCCGGGCGCGAGCGATACCACCCGCTACATCCAGCGGTCCTCGTTCGACGGCCGCGACCTGCGCCGGACCTGGCTCGACTGGGACGCCGTCGCCCACGGCGGCACCCTCGCCCACGAACTGGGCGACGAGCCGTCCTCCTGGGGCACCGGCAGGAGCGCGGAGCCGCCCTCGGTGAACCGCGCGGCCGCCGACTCCCGCAGCCGGCTGGACGCCTCCCTGCGGGCAGGCTCCGACGTCGTACCGCGGGGCGACACACCGCAGACCGCCCACCTCGCCCTCGACGTGCTGGGCCAGGCTCCCGGCGCGCTGCGGGTCACCGTGCGGGCGCGGACCCCTGAGGGCTGGGCGGTGCGGATGCCGACGTCCTTCACGCTCGACTCCCGCCGGCTGCCCGTGCAGCGCACGGTGGAGGCCGAGGTGAACGTGCCGGCGGGGACCGCGCCTGGCTCCTACCCGGTGCGCATCGAGGTGACGGGCACCGGCGTGGAGAGCCTGGTGCGGGAGGCGACCGTCGAGGTCCGTGAGCCGAACCGGTGCGCGACGGCGAACGGCGGCCAGTGCGCGGTGGATCTCTCCCGGGAGGCGAACCACGACGGCACCGCGACCGTCGCCGCCTCGGACGAGGGCGACTTCGACGGCGGCGGCTGGAGCTACGACGCCGCACTGCTGCCGAAGGCCGGCCCGGTGACCTGGGACGGCGTGACGTACCAGGCGCCCGACGCGTCCGGTACGGCCGCCAACTTCACCGAGGCGCGCGGGCAGTCGATGCTCCTGCCGGCGGGGCGGCACAGCGCGCTCCGGCTGGTGGCGGCCGCCCACAACGGCACGGTGGCCACGACGATCACCGTCCGCTACACCGACGGCACCAGCGCCGAACTGCCCGTGACCGTGGGCGACTGGGCGGGCTCGGCACCCGGCGGCAGCACCGTCGCGCTCGACATGGACCACCGGATCCGGCGGGGCCAGGGCGTCGACGGTCCTTCGGTACGGCTGTTCGCGACGTCGGCGCCGCTCGAGGCCGGGAAGACGGTGCGTTCGCTGAGCCTGCCGGACGACCCGCGGGTGGAGGTGTACGCGCTGACGCTGGTCTGAGGCACGGTGCGGGGCCCGGGACCGCGTTCGCGCGGTCCCGGTTCTCGTCCACCGGTGCTTCGAACCGTGGCCGGACACGATGTGCGGGCTCATGAGCCTGCTCGTGTCCGGGGGCGGCAACCGCTGAGCCGCGCCCCCTGGTCCTTCTCGGTGGCGACGGCGGAGGCGGAGACGAGCGTCGCAGCGGCGAGGCTCCCCCCAGAGGGCGGCCGCGCCGTGGGGTACGAGAGCGGTGATGGCCGCCGGGGAGACGGCGAGGCCGAAGCCGGTGGAGAGCTCGAAGCGGGCGAGGGGAACCCGCCGCCGATCCGCCACAGAGTGAGCGACCAGCGTGCGGGTTCCGCGTCCGAAGCGTCCAAGAATTCGCGAACTCGCGCGCTTCCGTCCCTGGCCCAGTCGATGCCGCCGCGCGCCGTACGCTGGAAACGCGCAAGCTCAGGTGCGACCCCTTCCAGGGCCGCAACCGCCGAGGCAGGGTGGCCAGTCACCGATGAGGCACCTGGGTGCCAATGAGACCGTCCACATGGACAGACTGCCAGGTCAAGGATCCGTCCCTTCACCGGTGTCCAGCCAAGAGAAGCGACCTCTTAGCCGGGGCCTCGTGAGGCAGGAATCAGAGCCGGTCCAGCTTCCACAGGCGGTAAATACCTGTGCCGTCCGTCAGGTAGTGGGCGCCGGTGACTTCGGGCGTGGTCACGACGTGGTCCTTGCGCTGCCACAGTGGGATCAGCGGGACGTCCTCGACAACCTCGCGCTGGATGTCCTTGAACGCGGACATGGCGGACCCTCGCTCGCTGTGTCGCTGTGTCTCCCGGATCAGATTGTCGATGTCCGCGGAGGTGTATCCGGTGTGGAGGACGTTGTTCCGACCCACCAGTCCCTGGATGAAGGTGTCCGGGTCGGGGTAGTCCGGTACCCAGCCGAGGGTGTACGCGTCGAACTCACCGCTCGAGTACCGCTTCTGGAAGCGTTTCCAATCAGCCTCGCCCCGGAGCTCCACCCGGAACAGCCCGCTCGCCTCCAACTGACGTTTCAGTTCCCGCGCCTCCACAGCGCCGGTACCTTCTCGGTGTCCCAGCGTGAAGGTGACGGGGAGCGCCACGTCGGCGGAACGGAGCAGTTGCCTGGCCCGCCGGGAGTCGGGGGTCGGGTATGCGTCGAAGAACGCCGTGTTGTGTCCTGCGACGCCCTGGGGGACGACTGAGTAAAGGGGCGTGACCGTGTTCTGGAAGGCATCGGTCGTCAGCCGGCCGCGGTCGACAACCGCGGCGACCGCCCTGCGCACGCCCAGGTGTGCCATCGGCGATCCCTCGCCGTCGTTCAGCACCAGGTTCTGGGTCTCCGTGCTTTCCAGCGTGGTCAGACGGATGCGGGGATCGTTCTGGTCCATCTCCGCCAGGGCGCGCGAGGGCAGGCCGCGATGGACGACGTCGACCGCCCTGACACGCCACGCAGCCTCCAGGTCCTGCGCGGTCCGGTAGTAGCGGATGCGGACGGGTATGCCCTCGTCAGTGGCCGAGCCCTTGTACCGGGGATTCGGCTTCAGGAAGATTTCCTCGTTCTCGGTGTAGGACGACACCATGTAGCGGCCAGAGCCGACCACCGTGCCGGTGCGCAGTCTGTCCGCCGGGAACTCGGCCGGATCGACGATCGATCCGGCGCCGGTGGCGATCTTCGAAGGCCATGTCGCGTCCGGAGCTTTGAGGTGGAAGGTCACCGTGGACCCCTGGGCCTCCACCGACTGCAGCGAGCTGAGCAGCATTCCTGGACCGTGTGGGGCCTTGATCCGCAGGATGCGGTCGAAGGAGTGCTTCACCGCTGCGGCGGTCACCTTGTGACCGTTCGAGAACCGCAGGCCGTCTCGGAGCCGGCACCGGTACGTCATGAGATCCGAGCCTGCGAAACGGCAGTCCTGGGCCGCGTCGGGCTGAGGCACGGGTGATCCGGGCTTGAACGTGAGGAGGCTCTGGTAGACGTTGCTGTACAAGGTCCAGGACCCTACGTCGTACGCCCCTGCCGGGTCGTTGTGCGACACAGCATCGGTCGTCCCGATGACGATGGGCTTCTCCTCCTCGAGCGGGAGCACGTGCAGCCCACCCGCGACCAGCAGGGCGAGGCAGGCCGCCGCGAGCCCCAAACGGGTCCACTTCATGTGTTTTCGATCTGCTTTCCGTGTCGAAACGCGCTGTGGCGCGAACCGCGCCTGTCGGCCGCGCGAGTTGAGTCCGGCCGTTCTCACCGGCATCACCGATGCGGGGGAGAACGGCCGGGATCCGTAGAGGCGGGGTCAGCCTGTGGTGGTGTACACCGAGAAGTCGTCCATCAGGAAGTCGGTCTGCTCTCCGTCGTCTTCGGTGCTCACCCAGCGCAGGGTGACGGTCTGCCCGGCGAAGCGGCTGAGGTCGATGACGCGCTTGGTGTAGGCGGGCGCCTTGTTGCTTCCCAGCCAGGTGTAGAGCGTGGTGGTCTGGCCACCGGCGATGACCTGGAACTTGAGGGTGTCGTCCTCGGACTTTTCGGGCTCGGTGCTCTTCACCTTCAGGTGGAAGTCGAGCAGCGTGGTGCCGTTGGCGGGGATCGTCACGCCACTCTGGCTCAGGGTGTCGGTGCCGGCGGAGCCGTTGCCGCCCATCCACACGTAGTAGCTTCCGGTGCGGGGGGTCTCCCACCTGTAGGTGCCCACGACTCCGTTGTCCCAGGTCCATCCGGTGCCCTGGTTCTCAAGGCCGCCGTTGACGATGTTCTCCTGGCGCGGCACGTTGCGGTAGTCGATCGTGTACCGGTACAGGATGTCGCGCGCCGCCTCGCCGACGGACAGTTCGTTGCTCTGCGCCCGGTCGAGCTTGAACCACTCCTCGAAGGTGTCGGAGTAGTGCTGGTCCATGTTGCGGAACGTCGCCTGCGGGCCGCCGTCGAGCTCGCGCCACAGCGCGATCATGGCACCCGCGACGCGGCCCTCGGTGGTGGCCGCGTTGTCGGGGTTGGTGCGTGCCGGCGCGAGCGTGGTGTCCTGGAAGCCTGTCTGGGTGAGGTCCATCCAAGTGTCAGGGGTGTAGTAGTAGCGGCCGTCACCCATGACGTAGCCGGCGATCGCGTTCGGGAAGCCTTCGGTCCAGCCGCACCACGGTCCAGTAGCGCGGTGCAGGGCGTGCGGGGACGGGCAATCCCCGTTGCCCCACGTCCAGTTGTACAACAGGTGCTGGAAGTTGTGACCTGCTTCGTGGACGACGGGATGCCGGGCGTCGGGCATCTCGTCGGTCAGGAAGACCGAGCGCACCTGGGGGTCGTAGTAGCCGCCGTTCTCGTTGCCGGGCGCCCATCGCGCCTTCAGCCGGGAGCAGTTGCTGCTCTCCGCCATGGTCCAGCAGCCGGTGCCGGAACCGCGCACGTCGTAGACCTCGTTGTGCACGTCGTACGCGTCGAAGGCCGGCATGTGGGCGGCGCCCGGGGACAGCCGGCCGAAGCTCTGCGTCGTGCCGACCGGTACGTCGGTGACCGCCTGGGACCAGGTGTGGTACGGCGCAGTTCCCTTCATGTCGGTGACCACCCAGAACGGAGAGGTGGTGGAGAACTCCACCCACATCTTCGGGAGCGACGCACCGTCGTGGTCGAAGCAGAGCTGGTAGGAGCCGTCCACCGCATCGGTCAGTCCGGAGGCGAGCTGGGTCGTGGTGCCGCCCTGGGTCCGCTGGCCCTTGACGGCGACGGTGAAGCGCCTGCCGGGCTTCCAGTCTCCCCGGTAGGTGGCGTACGTCAGGTATCCGGTGGCACATATTCGGCCCGCGGTCGCCTGCTGCCGGGCGGCATCCTTCTTGCCGGCGGTTTTCTGATTCTCGACCGTGATCCCGTCGCTGTGCTGGGCTTCGAACCCGTTGCCGCTGAGGCCCTTCCGGGAAGTCCCGGCGGTCGTGCCGACGGTGATCTCTTCCGTCGCGTGGGCGGTGTGCTGCACGATCGGGTTGGCCAGGTCCACGACGTCGGCCTCAATCTGGGCCGGGCCGGCCTGGTCCGCGGTCACGGTGAAGCTCACGGAGTCGCCGGACTCGTCGAGTTTCAACTCTCTCGTGACGACGGCGTCGAGACCTCGCTTCTGCGGTGCGCTGAAGCCGTCGGAGGTGATCCGCAACCCTTGGGGCAGTCTGATCGACAGCTGGGCGCGGTCGATGTCGACCTTGGAGTCCAGCGTGACGGTGACCTCGGCGCTCTGCCCGACAGCCGGGGCACGGTTCAGGGTCACATCCGCGCTGATGCACCTGGAGGGCAGGTGACTCCTGCTGCCTCCGGGTGGGGCGAAGGTGCAGAGTTCTTCGGATGGCTTGGGAGCAGTCGTGGCCGCCGGTGCGGCTCCGGCGCTCTGCGGCAGCAGGGTCAGCGAAAGTGCCGCAGTCAGCAGCAGTCCCGCTCCCCGGGCCGCCCGGGAGTTGAGTGTTTGGTGTCTCATGGCGGCACAGAGTCGGGCAGGCCGCCGAAGCCGTGTACCAGATCCCGCCAATGGCACTGTTCAGCCACGTTCAGGGGGCATTGCTCGGCGCCGGGGGTCCAAGTGGAGGCACTGCGGAGGGCCGGCGACGGTAGCGCCCGCGGTGACCGGGCGCGCACCCGTGCGTGCGGGTCGGAGCAGGACGTGTGCTCCGGTGGCTCAGAGCCAGCCGCGGCGCTCGGCCTGCAGGGCCATCTGGAAGCGGGTCCTGGCGCCGAGTCGGGTCATCAGGATCTCCATACGGCGGAAGAGCGTGCGCCGGCTGACACCGATTTCCCGTGCGATGACGTCGTCCGCGACGCCCGCAGCGAGCAGGGACAGCAGACGACGGTCGGCGGGGAGGAGCCGCTGCTGCGGCTGCGGATCGCCGCCGTGGAAGGGTATGGCCAGCTCCCAGGACTGCTCGAACAGCCCGATCAGGGCGGAGAACAGCCCGCACGGCTGAACGATGACCACGGTGTTGTGTACGTCGGCCTCACTGATGGAGAGCGACACCAGCGCGTAGGCCTCGTCAATGATGACGAGCTTGACCGGGAGTGAGGGGAGCACCCTGCGCTGCTCGCCCGCGGCGAAGAACGGCTCGATCTCGGCCAGGTAGCCGGGAACCTCCAAGGCAGCGCGCGAGTAGATGACGCGCTGCCTGACGCCACGGCTGAGGGTCTCCATCGCGTCGTCGAACGCGGTGTCGATGGGAAAGTACGGCGGAGTGTCGAACTGGCGGATCTGCTCCCGCGCACTGACCCACGCCTGACGGATTCTCGGGCCGACGGCCTCACCGGTGACGACCTCCACGAAGCCCTCGTTGTACTCCGTCAGCCGCTGGCGCCGGAATGCGTCGAAGGCCCCGGCGACGGCGACGCGGGAGGCGTCGAGCTCGGCGGCGCGTTGCCGGCCCAGTACCTGCAGTCCGGTGGCCGGCGGCACGGGCGCCACCACGTCCTGGTCGCTGCCGACCGCGCTGGCGAAGCCGGCATCGACGAGCTCGGCGTATGCCGCGGACAGCGCCGAGCCCGCCAGCCCGCACGCGGATGCCACATCGGCCATCGGCGCGGGCCCCACCTCCAGGAGCGCCTGGTAGACCCGCGTCGCGTCAGCGCCGAGCCCCAGACGGCGGAGAGCCTCATCGATCTTTGAATTCGCCATGTGCCGCAACCTACAAGTGGCTGGCTTTTCTGTGCCAGTGGCACAGAAGGGCAATCCAGTCGAGAGAACGGGGACAGCGCATGCTGGGTCCTGTCGGCTGTCGTCCGCGGTCACCGGCCAAGCCGGCTCTCGCGGAGCTCAGGTGGCGAGGGGGCGCGCCGGGGTGGTGTGCGCCCCCTCGCCCGGTGGGACGCACTGGGGTTGCGTCCCCTCGTCCGGCTTACGGACGAGGCGGGAGAGCCCTGAACCAGGGAGGGTTGGAGAAGTCGCGCCGACTGTCCGCCAGGCGCAGCGCCGTACTGCGTGCCGTCGGCGCTGGACAGACCGAACAGCGGCGCGGAGCGGACCTGGATCTCCTTGCCGCGGACCGCGTTGTTCCTTACTCCTTGTCGTCTGTTTCCTCGGATGCCCAGATGCCACGGACATGCCCCAGATGGCGGGTCGTGATCTTCGCGACTTGGTCCCGATCGCGAGCGAGCAGGGCGTCCAGGATTTCCAGGTGCTCGTCGGCGGAGGCTTTGAGTCGGCCTTCGGTGACGAGTGCGTTGAGGCCGTACAGCCGGGACCGGGTGCGCAGATCGCTCACCACTTCCACCAAGTGCTGGTTGCCCGACAGGGACAGCAAGCCGAGGTGGAAGCGCAGATCCGCCGCGATGTAGGCAACGAGGTCCCCGGCCGTGGCGGCGGTGACGATCTCCTCGGCGACCGGCCGCAGGGCTTCCAGCGCCGCGGGATCGGCCGTCAGGGCGAGGTCCGCGGTGGTCGGGATCTCGATGAGCGCCCGGATGTGCGTGTACTCGTCCAGTTGCCGGTCGGACAGTTCGGTCACCCGGAACCCCTTGTTGGGGACGGCGATGAACAGGCCCTCCTTGGCCAGGTCCAGCATGGCCTCGCGTACCGGCGTGGCGGACACCCCGAACCGTGTGGCGAGGTTGGGCGCCGAATAGACCTCGCCGGGCCGCAGTTCACCGGCGACCATCGCGGCGCGCAGTGCGTCCGTCACGCGTTCGCGGTAGCTGCGGCGCGTGCCGGCCAGCACGGGCAGGTGGGGGTCGGTCGGCTTGGCGGCCACGGGAGTCCCTCTCAGTGCAATGTTATGTGGTACCAGGGTATCTAGGTGGCCGGCAGCATCGTCACCGTCCTGGTCCGGGTGTAGAAGGCCATGGCTGCCTCTCCCTGTTCGCGCGGGCCGTGGCTCGATGCCTTCTCGCCGCCGAAGGGCAGATGGAAGTCGACTCCGGTGGTGGGGGCGTTGATCTTCACGAGGCCGGTGTCGAGCCGGTCGGCGCAGTGCAGCGCGGCGTCGAGGTCAGCGGTGTGGACGGACGCCACCAGCCCGTAGCGGACCGAGTTGGCCTGGGCGATGGCCGCGTCGAGGTCGGGGGCGCTGAACAGGGCGGCGATCGGCCCGAACACCTCCTCGGTCGCCAGGACGTGTCCGTCGGGGACCCGGTCGACGAGCGTGGGCAGGACGTAGGCGCCGTCGAGGTCGACCGGAACCGCGCCACCGCTCAGGATGCGGGCACCGCGGGCGGCTTCGAGTGTGCGATCGCGGGCTTCGGCGGAAATGAGCGGCCCGCACACCGTGGCCGGGTCCGTGGGGTCGCCCACGCGCAGCTGTGACAGTCGCACGGCGAGAGCTTCGGCCAGGGGCGCGCTGTCGCCGACCGTGATGATCCGCCGGGTGGCCGTGCACTTCTGACCGGCGTACCCGGCCAGCGCCGCCGCCAGTTGAGCGGCGGTCGCCTCGACGTCGGCGTCGGGGAGTACGACAGCGGCGTTCTGGCCGCCCATCTCGGCCTGAACGGGGATGCCGCGGCTGGTGGCGTCGCGGACGATGCGGCGGCCGACGGTCGTGGAGCCGGTGAAGGACACCACGTCCGCCGAGGCCACCAGGGCCTCCCCCTCCTCGGGGCCGCCCGGCACCACCGCGAACAGGCCCCCCGGCAGTGCGCCGCCGAGCAGTTCGGCCAGGCGCAGCGCGCAGGCGGTCGCGGGGGGCGCCGGCTTGAGTACAGCCCCGTTGCCTGCCGCGAGCGCGGGTGCCGCCTTCCAGACGGGGATGGCCAGCGGGAAGTTCCAGGGGGTGATGAGGCCGGCCACTCCGTGTGGGCTGCGCCGGGTGAAGAGCAGTCCGTCTCCGGCGGCCGGCTCGTGGAGGGTGCCGACGGAGCCGTAGGGCTGCTGGGCGTAGTAGCGGAGGATGGCCACAGTGCGGGCCACTTCGGCGCGGGCCTCGGCGAGCGGTTTGCCGACCTCGCGGCAGACCAGTGCCGCGAGTTCCGGCGCCGCGTCCTCCACGCGCCGTGCGGCGGCGTGCCGCGACGCCGCACGGGTGCCGGCCCCGCCGCGTGACCAGGCGCAAGCGGCCTCGCGGGCTCGGTCCACGACGGCCCGTACCCGGTCGGCTCCGGTGCCCGCAATACGCAGCACGGTGTCCGAGGGGTTCGCTGGATTGTGGCTGACGAGGGTGGTCATACGGGGATCGCTCCTGGGCGTCACAGTAGGAATCCAGCAGGGAAGGGGTCGGTGGGATCGAGCAGGTACTGGGCGGTGCCGGTGACCCATGCCCGGCCGGTAATGGTCGGTACGACGGCGGTGTGCCCGGCGACGAGGGTTTCCTCGACCAGCCGCCCGGTGAACCGGCTGCCGATGAAGGACTCGTTGATGAAGTCCTGGTGCAGAGGCAGCTCGCCCCGTGCGTGGAGTTGAGCCATGCGCGCGCTGGTTCCCGTGCCGCATGGTGACCGGTCGAACCAGCCGGGATGAATGGCCATGGCGTGCCGGGAGTGGCGGGCGGTGGAGCCGGGAGCCAGCAGTTGGACATGATGGACGCCGTGGATGGACGGGTCCTCCGGGTGGACCGGCGGGGTGTCGGCGTTGATGGCGGACATGAGGGCCAGTCCGGCGGCCAGGATCTCGTCCTTGCGTGTCCGCTCGAAGGGGAGGCCGAAACTCTCCAGCGGCACGATGGCGTAGAAGTTGCCCCCGTAGGCCAGGTCGTAGGTGATGGCGCGTCCGTCGGGCAGGCCGGCGACGAGGTCCTGGCCGACGCTGAAGGAGGGCACGTTGCGCAGGGTGACGGACCGTGCGGCGCCCTCTTCGACGGCGACCTCCGCGACGACGAGTCCTGCGGGAGTGTCGAGACGGATGGTGGTGACCGGTTCGGTAACCGGCACTATGCCGGTTTCGACCAGGACGGTCGCGACGCCGATCGTGCCGTGCCCGCACATCGGAAGGCACCCGGATACCTCGATGAAGAGGACACCGTGATCGGCGTCGGGCCGGGTCGGCGGCTGGAGGATGGCGCCGCTCATGGCGGCGTGGCCGCGCGGCTCATACATCAGAAGCGTCCGCAGATGGTCCATGTGCGTGCGGAAGTACTCCCGGCGCTCGGCCATGGTGGCGCCCGGAATGGTCCCGACACCGCCGGTGATGACTCGGGTGGGCATGCCTTCGGTGTGCGACTCCACCGCGTGAAGGACAGTGCTGCTGCGCATGGATGGGCTTTCTGTCTCGGGGACGGTGAGGTGACGGGGATGCTGCTGGGACGAGCCGCGCGGCCGGCAGGTCAGCCGAGCCCGTCGGCGAGCGCCTTTTCGGTCACTGCCCGGATCTCCGCCTCCTGTTCCGGCAGAAGCGGCATGCGGGGCGGGCGGCAGGGGCCACCGGGTCGGCCCGCGATGTCCATGGACAGTTTGATGGCCTGGACGAATTCGGTCTTGGAGTCCCAGCGCAGCAATGAATGCAGCCGCCGGTAGAGCGAGCTTGCCGCGGTCTGATCACCCGAGACGGCGATGTGGTAGAGCTGGGCGGTGACGCGAGGCAGGGCGTTGGGGTAGCCGGCCACCCAGCCCTTGGCGCCCGCAGCTGCGAGTTCCAACAGCACATCGTCCGCACCGATCAGCAGGTCCAGTTCGGGGGCGAGTTCGGCGATCTGGTAAGCGCGCCGCACGTCGCCGGTGAACTCCTTGACCGCGTGGATGTGGCCCTCGGCGTGCAGAGCGGCAAGCAGTTCCGGGGTCAGGTCGACCCGGGTGTCGAGGGGATTGTTGTAGGCCACGATGGGCACCCCGGCCGCGGCCACCTCCGCGTAGTGGGCGGTGACCGATCGGGTGTCGGAACGGTAGGCGTTGGGCGGCAGCAGGAGCACGGAGCCACACCCAGCCTCACCCGCGTGCTCCGTCCACCGGCGGGCCTCGGCGCTGCCGTACGCGGCGACCCCCGGCATGACGCGCTGCCCGCCGACGGCGGCGACGGCCGTCTCGACCACTCGGGCCCGCTCATCGGGGGTGAGCACCTGGTACTCGCCCAGCGAGCCGTTGGGCACTACGCCGTCGCAGCCGTTGGCCACCAGCCAGGAGCAGTGCTCGGCGTAGGCGTCGAAGTCCACGGACAGATCCGCGCGGAACGGGAGGGTGGTGGCGACGAAGATTCCGCGCCAGGGGTGGTTGGCGGGCACGGTCATGAGAATTCTCCCTGCTTTCGATGGAGCTATTGGTGTGTGACATTGGTGTGTGACATTGCACTGTGTTGTGGCGTTGGGCCCGGACTCCCGGCACCGGTTCAGTCGCGCCTGGTTCGCCCTTGCTGGGCCTCCTCGTTCCCGTGGCGCGGTACACGGGCCAGCACTCCGAGGGGCACCGGGTGCGCGAACGGGCCCGGTGTGGGGCGGTCCGGGCAGCCGGCCAGTGCGGCCACGGCGGTGCCGCACATCCGGCCCTGGCACCAGCCCATGCCGGCCCGGGTGAGCAGTTTGACCGTGCGCGCGTCGCCCGCCAGTTCCGCGACCGCCGTGCGGATCGTGCCTGCCGTCACCTCCTCGCAGCGGCACACCACGGTCTCGGCCGGGAGGTGCGCGGGCCATTGGGCGGGCGGCGCGTACAGCGGGTCCACGACGGTGAAGAACCGGCGCGAACGGTCGCGGACGCGAGCGGCGCCGGCCCATCCGGCCGGGTCCGGCGCCCGGCCGGACAGTCGTGCCGCCGCGGACATGCCGGCGATGTGTCCTTCCGCCAGGGACAGGCCCGATCCGCCGATGCCGGTGGTCTCGCCGGCGGCCCAGACGCCGGACACGGTCGTGCGTTGTTCGGTGTCCACGTGCACGCCTCGGTCTTCGGTGCGACACCCGAGGGTCCGGGCGAGCGCGGTGTGCGGCAGCAGGCCGTGACCGACGGCGACGGTGTCGCAGGCGAGGTACCGCTCGGTGCCCTTGCGTGGCTGCCCCCGCTCGTCGACGGCGGCGACGGTCACGCCCTCCACCCGGTCGGTGCCGTGCGCCTTGACGACGGCGCGGCGGGTCAGCACGGGGACGCGGTGGCGGACCAGCGCGGCCGCGTATCCGGCGCCCTCGGCCAGTTTGGCCGGGTGCCTGGCGAGCGCGGCGGCGCGCCGGAGGAAGGCCAGCGGGTCCGCGGCCTCGACGAGTGCTGCGACCTTGGTGCCCGCGGCGGCGAGTCCGGTGGCGACCGGGAGAAGGAGCGGCCCCGTGCCGGCCACGACGGCCCTGGCCCCGCACGAGGACAACGTGCCCTTCAGCATGGCCTGGGCGCCTCCGGCGGTGACCACTCCGGGGAGGGTCCAGCCGGGGAAGGGCAGCACCTGCTCGTACCCGCCGGTGGCCAGCAGCAGGCCGTCCGCCGCCGTCGTGACGGACTCTGCGCGGCCTTGGCCGCTCAGCGCGTGGACGGCGAAACCGGTGCCGGTTCGTTCGGCGCACCACACATGGTGTTCTGCCCGGTGTGTGATCCGGCCGTCGGCCAGATGCGCTTCGAGCCGGCCGCGCAGCCGCAGCCAGGTGCTCCACTGGTGGTGCAGTGCCTCGGGGCGGCGTGCTTCCAGGTCAGCGGCGGGTTGCCGGTAGAACTGTCCCCCCGGTGCGCGGGCGGCGTCCATAAGCGTGACCCGCACACCGCCGTCGGCGGCGGCCAGCGCTGCGGACAGGCCGGCGGGACCGGCGCCCACCACGACGAAGTGGGGCTCAGTGCGCATCGTGTCCGGTTCCTTCCTGGGTGCGGACGTCGGCCCCGGGTACGGCCGGCACGAGGCAGGCGCGCTGATTGGGACGCCCGTCGACGATCACGAGGCAGTCGAAGCAGACCCCGATGCCGCAGAACACCCCGCGCGGGCGAGAGTCGCCGCGCGTGGTGCGCCACGAGGTGATTCCGGCTGCCCACAGTGCCGCGGCCACAGTCTGTCCGGGCTGTGCCCTGACGTCGTGACCGTCGAAGGTGAGGGCGAACCCCGGACCGGGTTCCGCTCCGGCCAGTTCCAGGGGGGTGCGGGCTCTCATGGTGTCTCCTGGTGCGCGGATGAGTCGACGGGCTCGGAAAAGCGGTCGGGCCGAAAAGGCTCAAGAGCCAGATCCGGAGTCCGATCGGTGAGTACCTGGGCGATCAGATGTCCGGTGCCGGTGGCCAGACCGATGCCCGCGCCCTCATGGCCGCAGGCGTGCAGGAGTCCCGGGACACGGGGATCGCGGCCCACGACGGGAAGATGGTCGGGCAGGTAGGGGCGGAATCCCAGATAGGAGCGCATCACCCGCACCTCTTCCAGGAAGGGGAAGAGCCGTGTCGCGCCGGCCGCCAGAGCCGCAGTTGCCGTCAGGGAGAAGGTGCGATCGAAACCGACGCGTTCGCGGCTCGCTCCGATCAGCACCGGCCCGGCACGGGTGCCCTCCACGACCGGTGATGTCTGCAGAGCCGCCGAGTCGCTGGCCACGTCGGCCACGTAGTCGGCGGCGTACACCTTGTGCCGGATCAGCGGTGGCAGCGGCTCGGTGACCAGCACGAACCCGCGGCGTGGCATGACCGGGAGAGTGACCTGGGCCAGTGCCGCGACCGCTCCGCCCCAGGTGCCGGCCGCGTTGACGACCGCCGAGGTGTGCACATCGCCCCGGCTCGTACGGGCTCCATAGACGGTGCCTCCGCGTGTGCGCAGCACTCCGGTGACGTTGGCCCCGAGGAGCGTACGCGCCCCGGCTGCTACGGCGGCCTTCACCAGATGGGCGGCGGCCAGCGTGGGCATCACCTGGGCGTCCTGAGGGTAATGGATGCCGCCGGCGAGGCCAGGTGCGAGCAAGGGCTCGAGGTCGTGCAGTTCGTCCGCCGCCACGGCCGATGCCCGGACCCCTGCGGCGCGCTGGCCCTCCGCGAAGGTCTCCAGCGCGCGCAGGCCGCAGGTATCGGATGCCACCACCACTCCGCCCTTGGGCTCGTACTCGACGGCGGCACAGAATTCCGGGCAGGCGGCCAGGTCGTGCCACAAGCGGGAGGAGAGCATGGCCAGGTTCAGCTCGGGGCCGGGTTCCTTGTCGGAGACGAGTAGGTTGCCCTCACCGGCGCCGGTGGTGCCGCCGGCCACGTACCCGCGGTCCGCCAGGATGACGCGCAGCCCGGATGCTGCGGCGTAGTAGGCGCATGCGGCACCCACCATTCCCGCCCCGATGACGAGGACGTCGCACGTCAGTTGCTTGCTCACGGCAGTAATATGTCACACACCGCTGGCTCCGCCAAGGGAACGCCCCAAGTCGGTTCCGCCCGGGAAAGCCTCAGTGGGCGCAACCGGTGCAGCAGACGTGCCCAGCGGGTTCACGGCCCTTCGCCCCCCGCCTCTCAGGGGCTCCACTGCCACCGGATGCCCATGGCGCAGGGTGCGAGGTCGAGGCCGACGACATGCACGTACCCGTCGGCCGTGAGCGGCAAGGGCCGCTGCGTCTCCTCTCCGTCGTACTGGAGGGAAAAGGAGTAGCAGCGCACAGGCACCGCGTCCGGATCGAACAGCACCTCTACGGCGCAGTCGCGCACCGGCCCCTGAAGATGCATGACGGCCTCGTCGGCCTGCGGACGGGCCGTGACGTGTTCGAGGGTGTACTCGACGATCACCGTCTCTCCGCGCTCGAGCGGCCGGTCCAGCATGAGCTCCGCTGCCAGGGCCCCTTCCTCCGGGTCGCTGTGGACCACTCCCAGGCGCCGGGGATTGCCGGCCCGCACCACGGGCGGCGGGCTGGGACGGTCCGCGCGGTAGCCGATGACGTAGCGGTCCGGGCCATTGCTCTCTGCGCGCAGAACCAAGCGGTTCCACATCAGGTGGGCCCTGCGCTCGTGGTCGACCTCCATGCGGTGGTGCCGGCTCAGGCAGGTGAGGTGGCTGGTCCAGCGGGTTTCGATTCCGCTCAGCGCCGTGTCGAGTCGGCCCGACCACGCGTCGGACATGCTGGGCCGTCGGGCCACGCTGTTCAGCCAGCGCCCTCTGGGCTTGGGTGGCGCGAGGAGGGCGGCCAGCGCGCCGGGGGCCACGTCGAGGACCTCTTCCAGTACGGCCAGGGCCGCCAGGGCGTGCGGCCGCTCGGGCCGGTGCCTGCCCGACTGCCAGGAGCTGATCGTGGCGGCGCTGATCGGGACACCCCGTAGTCGCAGCCGGTTCTCCAAGCGGCTGAGGGGCAGACCTCGAACCGTCACCGCGGCGCGCAAGGCCTCGCTGAACGGGCCGACTTGCAGCAGGTCGGCCAGTGCCGGCGCGTGTGCGTGCCCAGGTACGGCCCCGGCTTCCGGGGCGCGGGCCGGACGCGGGGACGGTGCGGGCTGAGGGGGCATGGTGAGAGCCGCCTTCCATCTCGGTACTGGAGCGAAGAGCTTCCGGCCCGCAGCCGCCGGCGGGTGGCGCGCATGGTAGCCGCACCGGTTCGCCGTCGCACAGTCACCGTCCGGATCGCCGCGGGAAGCCGGCCCGGCGGAAAAGTCACAACGCTTAACGGCACCGAGCTCTTCTCCTCCGCGTCCGTGCTCCGGAAAAGTGTCACTCGCCCGGCCGTGGAACCAGCACGGCATCGGGCCTTGAGACGGACCGGCCGCAGACGCCCACAAGGCTCCCTTCCCCCCAGGTGGGGGCGGCCACCGCTCACATACATCCTGCCTCGGCCCTCGGCCTCGGCGGCAAGGAGAAGACACGCGCGGTCCAGGACATTGGGCCAAGGACCGCCGTGCGCCTACCCCCCCACACACAACGCCTGCCGGGCCGCACCGCCCGGTCACGCCTCCCAGGAGTGCACCTTGAGCATCCGCCCCCGACATCTCTTCCGGACCCAGGTGCCGCCTGACGAACCGGTCGGCACCAGGCGCGCGCGCCATGCGAAGAAGAAGTCGCTGGGCGCCGTCGCCGTGGCTGTGGGCGCGGCGCTGGTCGCCGTCTCCTTCGCGACGAACCAGGACGCCGACGCGGCCTCCCCCCGCACCTGTCTCAACGGCACCCTCGCCTTCCACCACCTGGACGCCGAAGCAGGCACCTCCAAGCCTGACGCCACCCAGGTGGCCCGCAACGCCAACTGGGAGCTGTGGGGAGCGACCAGGAAGGGCAGCGCCGCCCGGAAGCTGGCCGGCGGGATCACCAACGCCTCGAACGGCTCGTTCTCGGCCTGCTACAGCGGCGCAGCATCGCTCAGCAACGCCCATGTGCGCTTCAACTCCGCCTCCAACAGCATGTGGAGGGTGGTGAAGAAATGGGACGACACTACCCGGTACACCTTCAACAGCCGCAGCCTCGCGAACATCAGCGGCGACAAGGACCTGGGCACCGTCATGGTGCCGTCCTCGATGGAACGGGCGTGGAAGATCGTCGACACGCTCAATCTGCTGTACTGGAAGCGCGGCACGTCTTCCGCGTGCTGGACGGGCAACCGGTCCGAGGACTCCTGCCCCACGCTCACCTTCGCCTGGGGCCAGAACAACGAGGAGGGCGGGTACTGGGACCACCCGTCCAACTCGGACGACACCAGCAACGGCACCGACTTCGTCCTGCTGAGCGGTGACATGCCCGACTCGAAGCACACGATCCTGCACGAGGCCGGCCACTGGCTGCAGTACCAGCTCTACGGGGACTGGTGGCCCGAGGTGACGGGCTGCAACCCGCACTTCGTCGAGAAGAAGTCGTCGGACACCTGCGCCTGGACCGAGGGATTCGCAGACGCGGTCGCCGCCTACGCGCTGAACGACTACCGCTACGTCAGCGAGGACGGCGGGTCCGTCTCCTTCCTCAACGACTCCACAACTCCGGGCTGGGCCGAGGGCGACGAAGTGCAGGGACGCGTATCCAGCTCACTGCTCGACCTCTGGGCGGATGCCGACGGCGGCACCTGGAACGACACCATCGCCGCCATGACGAAGACAGTGAACCGGAGCAGCGACTTCTACGACTACTTCACCCGGGTCCGCAAGAACGCGTCGCTGAGCACGACCGGAACCGCCGAGGACATCATCAGGCGGCACACCATCAAGTACTAGCGCCGGTCGCGGCACGAGAACGGGCCGCACCCGAGGAGGGGTGCGGCC
>NZ_JBSGZJ010000060.1:0-23403 GCF_053610925.1 Streptomyces sp. NPDC054847
CTTCTGAAGGACTCGGGGCGAAGGGCGGTTGCGGCCGGACCGGGAGGTTCGACCGGTCAGGCCGGACCGCCGACCGAACGACGGCGGCGGACGATGAACAGGCTGCCACCGACGATCGCCGTGGCGACCAGACCCGCACCGATCGCCATCTCGACGTCGGTGGGTCCGATCGATCCGCCGAGACCGCCCTGCGCACCGCGCGCGGGGAGAACCCGGAAGGACGCGCTGGCGGTCTCCCGGGAGTCGTTGCACCGGACGGTCAGGCTGTAGTTGCCGGGCGTCGCATTATTACGGACTCGAGCGGTGGCGACCGACTCACCGCCGTTGCCACCCGTGCCCCGGTCACCGCCAACGCCACCATTGCCCCGGTCACCGCCGTCGCCGCGGTCGCCGCGGTCGCCACCTACGCCACCGTTGCCACGGTCACCACCGTCGCCCCGGTCACCACCCACGCCACCATTGCCCCGGTCGCCACCGTCGCCCCGGTCACCACCCACGCCACCGTTGCCACGGTCACCACCCACGCCACCGTTGCCTCGGTCATGACCATTGCCCCGGTCACCACCTACGCCACCGTCGCCCCGGTCGCCGCCGTTGCCGCGGTCGCCACCCACGCCACCGTTGCCACGGTCACCACCGTCACCCCGGTCACCACCCACGCCACCGTTGCCACGGCCACCACCATTGCCACCATTGCCACCGCTGCCACCGGCCCCCCGGTCACCCCCGTTGTCCTTGCCGGCACTGGAGAGCGGGGCGTCGGGGAAGGCGTTCGAGCTGACCACGCCACCGCGCCGGCAACCGTCGACGGTGATGGTCAGAATGCCGCCCGGGAAGACGGACGACGGGTGGACCTGCACGTTCCTCGGGCCGTCGCCGCCACCGGCGGCGGCCATGGGAGCGCACAGTCCGACGGTCGCGAAGGCGGTCACCGTCGCTGCGAGAGCGCGTGAGGCACGCATCGTTGAACCTCCAGAGGAAAGACGCCCCAAAGCCGTGCTCCGGGATAGTCGACGAGTACGTCTTCCATGACGAACGATCACCGGATGGTGCTTTCATCGCATTTCGGCCTTGGTCCACCCCGGTGAGACGACACGCCGACGGTGAACACCTTGGTCTGACGGAGTCGCAGGTCACAGACCGTCAGAAGTTTTTGCGGGCCGAGCACCCGGATGGGCCATCACGAGTGGCACCGGCCACCCGTTCGCGCTTCCCCCCTCGCCGGAGTGCGGCACCCCGCTTAGCGTGCCCACAAGCGCGCGAAGGGAGAACCATGGGCCAGGACAGGTACGGCAGGGAACCGAGGAGACGCTCGCCCTGGGGCGTACTGGCTCTCGTGATGCTCACCGGCATCGCAATGGTCAAGAACGGTGTGGACGTGGGCCTCGGACCGCCTCAGCCCGCGGCCGCCGCGTCGCAGGACCGGGCGGGCGAGACGTTCCTGCCCGTGCCGCTGGAGCCGCTGCCGTACGCCGACGCGGCCCGGGTGCATATCCCCTCCATCAAGGTGGACGCCCCGATCGTGCACGTCGGACTGGACCAGGAAGGCTGGGTGGCCGCTCCCGAGCCGCATGACCCCAACCTCGCCGGCTGGTACCAGAACGGCATCTCCCCCGGGCAGCGCGGCACCGCCGTCATCGTGGGCCACGTGGACAACCAGGCCGGCCCCGCCGTCTTCTACGGCCTCGGGTCCGTCAAGACGGGCCACCTGATCGAGGTACCGCGCTTCGACGGCCGCGTCGCCGTCTTCGAGGTGTACGGCGTCGAGGTGTTCTCCAAGAACGACTTCCCCGGCGTGCGGGTGTACGCGGACACCGGCCAGCCGGAACTGCGGGTGATCACCTGCGGCGGCGGTTACTCCAAGGCCGGCGGGTACGACGGCAACGTCGTCGTCTTCGCCCGTATGGTCAAGGTCAAGACCGTCTGAGGACGATCAGCGCAGCGGCACCGTGATCCGGTAGCCCTCGTCGAGCAGTTCCGGCAGATAGCGGCGCAGCGCCGACACGCTCTGCGACCGGTTGCCGCCCGCGTCGTGCGAGAGGACGATCACGCCGGGTGCCGCGCCCCGCAGGACCCGCCGGACGATGGCCGAGGTGCCCGGCCGCATCCAGTCGAGGGTGTCGACGGTCCAGCCCAGCGGCTCCATGCCGAGATCGGCGCCGATCTCGAACGAGTGCCTGTTCCAGGCGCCGTAGGGCGCGCGGTACCAGAGCGGCGCCTCGCCGAGCGTCTTCTCGATCACCTCGCTGGTGCGCCCCAGCTGGTCGCGGATCCTGGACGGCGGCAGATTCGGGATCAGCGGGTGCGACCAGGTGTGGTTGCCGACCGCGTGGCCGTCGGCCGCCATCTCGCGCAGCAGGTCGCGATTGTCGGTCGCCATCTCGCCGCAGACGAAGAACATGGCCCGCACCTCGTGCTCGCGCAGGACGGCGAGGATGTCGGGGGTGTAGCGGGGGTCCGGGCCGTCGTCGAAGGTGAGCACCATGGCGCGGCCCGTGTCCGGGATCTCGAGGAAGGGCTGCTTGCGCACGGGCGGCTTCGCCCGCCGCAGGACCGGCGGGGCGAAGGCCGTCATGGGCCGCAACCGGTAGGACGTGGCCTTCGGCTGAGCGGCGGCGGCCGACGGGCCCGCGGCGGGCCCCTTGCCGACCGGTCCGGCGCCGGCCGGGACGCGTCCCGGGGTCTCGGCCCGCTCGCTGACGAGGAGTCCGCCGACGGCGGCGGCGCCGAGGCATGCTGCGATGCGGAGCATCGAGCGGCGACCGGGAAGCGGCTGATCCATCTTCATGGCCAACTGCTCGCACGGCTCATGCGGCCACGGCCTGATCAACACCGGTTCCAGCGGGGAAAGCACCCGATGGGAGCAGCGGCGGAGGGGCGCTGCGGCCGGTCCGGGACGGCCCGCCGGGCGGCGGGCCGGAGCCGATAACCTCGTAGGTGTGACAGAGCACCCGCTCCACCGGTTCGAACGCGGCACCGACGGCCCGAAGGTGATCGTCGCGGGCCTCGACGGCTCGGACTCCTCGCTTCGTGCGGCGGCGTACGCGAGCGGCCTCGCCCGGCGGCAGGGCGCGCTGCTCGCTGTCGTGTACGTGCAGCCGGTGATGCCGGCGGGCGCCGCTTTCGGCGTGCCGGTCGCGGAGACGACCGGGGAGATCGCGGAGGAGTTGGTCGCGGAGGTCCGGGCCGCCGCCGAGCGGGTGCGGGGCATCTGGGACGTGCGCTGGGAGTTCCACACGGTGCGCGGGGACCCGTACACCGGCCTGGTGACGGCCGCGGACGAGCTCAAGGCGGACGCGGTGGTGGTGGGCGCCTCCGAGTCGGCCGGCCACCGGTTCATCGGCTCGGTCGCGGTCCGGCTGGTGAAGGCCGGGCGGTGGCCGGTGACCGTCGTCCCCTGAACCGCCCGGCCCCGTCCCGCCGCGGTCAGCGGCCCATGGTGAGACCGTCCTGGGCGGCTCCGCGGCTGAGGACGGCGGCGGTGATGGCGGCCTGGGCCTCGAGCCGGTCACCGCGCGGTCCTTCGCGGCGCAGCACCTCGGGCAGATTGACGACCCGACCGGCGCCGGTGTCCATCCACTGCGGGATGTACTCGGCCTTCGTGACCTCCCAGCGCCCGCCGGTGGTGGCGGGCGGCGCGAAGGAGAAGCGGGCGATGGTGCCCTGGTTCCCGCGCGGGTCCTGCACCCCGTCGTTGTTGATCATGTCACCCGCGATCTGGTCGCCCATGCCGTAGACGATCCAGGTGCCGTTGACCTTCTCGTACGCCTGGGGGACGTGTGCGTGGGTGCCGAGGATCAGGTCGATGTCGGGGCGCCCGTCGGTGGTGGAGGCGGTGAGGGAGCGTCCGAGGTCGAGCTGTTGCTGATCGGGGTCGGTCTGCCATTCGGTGCCCCAGTGCAGGCTGACGACCACGACGTCGGCTCCGGCGTTTCTCGCCGCGCGGGCGTCGTCGACGATGCGCTGCTCGTCGATGAGGTCGACCGCCCAGGACTCCTCCTCGGGCAGCGGTTCGGCGTTGGTCCCGTACGTGTAGGCCAGTTGGGCGACTTTGGCGCCGCGGGCCGTCAGCCACGCCGGTTCGTCCGCCTCCTGCGGGGTGCGCGCGGAGCCGGCGTGCTTGACGCCCACGCTGTCGAGCACGTCCAGGGTGCGGCGCGCACCGGCGACGCCGTCGTCGAGGGTGTGGTTGGAGGCCGTGGAGCACGAGTCGTAACCGATGCCGGCGAGCGCTGTGGCGATCTCCGGGGGCGATTTGAAGTTGGGGTAGCCCGTGTAGTTCCCGTTCTCGCCGTAGACGGTCTCCATGTGGCAGAGGGCGATGTCGGCGCGGGAGACGACCGGGCCGACGCCCGCGAGCATGGGGCGGAAGTCGTAGCCGGTGCCGCCGGCGTCCAGTTGCGCCTGCTGGATGATCGAGGCGTGCGGGAGGACGTCCCCGGTGGCCACGAGGGTGAAGCCGCGCGGGGCGGAGGAGGCGCCGGCCGCGGCGGGGGGCGCGGTGCGGTCCGGGTCCTTCCGGGGTGCCGACGGACCGGGGTCCTGCTGTCCGGCACACCCACCGGCTCCCGTGAGCAGCACGGCACAGAGGGCCGCCGTGGCCCGTGGTGCGGGTCGCGCGCGTGTCATCGTCGACCGACCTCCCAATTTGTGTGATTAACGGCTTATCCGACGAATTGAATCCACAGGGGAGGAACTGCCGAGTCAAGCGACACAGCCGACGTGGTCGCCTCAACGGACCTGCGCATTCCGCCGGCTCCGGCGGCCCGGTCGACCGTTCATCGCACCACTCGCCGCTCGGTGCGACCGTTCGCCGACAGACCGCCGCACGCCGTCTGTCGCCGCGTGGCGGGATGCGTTCGTATACGCCACGTGGCAGCGGACCTCGGTGCAGAAGGGTGAAGGCAATGGCGACGGCGACCGCGACGACCGACGAACAGGCGATGGCGGAGCTCCAGCGCGAGCACGGCCCCGCACTGCTGAGCTTCCTGCTGGGACTGACCTACGGGGACCAGCAGCGCGCCGAGGACCTGTTGCAGGAGACGCTGGTACGGGCATGGCAGCACCCCGAGGCCTTCGACGCCCCGTACGAGTCGATGCGGCCCTGGCTCTTCACCGTGGGGCGCCGCCTCGCCATCGACGCCCGGCGCTCGCGGATGGCACGCCCCACGGAGATCGGCGACGGCGTGCTCGCCACGACGCCGGACCCGGCCGACGTCACCGAGAGCGCGGTGGCCGCTCTGGACGTACGCGCCGCGGTCGGTGAGCTGAGCCCCGAACACCGCGCCGTCCTCGTCCAGATCTACTTCCACGGGCTGAGCGTCAACGAGGCCGCCCAGGCGCTCGGCATCCCGCCGGGCACCGTCAAGTCACGCTCGCACTACGCGCTCCGGGCGCTCGCCCGCTGCCTTCCCGGGTACAGCAGGCGCGGCACCACTTCCGCCCCGGACGCCTCGGTGATGGCCGCGTCCCCCACCGGTCACGGGAGCCGGACGGCCATATGCGAAACGTCACGCGCCAGTTGAGCAAACCGGCCCTCGTTGCCGTGTCTGACGGTGGAGGCTCGTGGTCGAGCGCGGCGCAGTCGTACGGGAGAAGGTGAAGCAGCGTGCAGCCGGGTAGCACGAACGGAACCAGTGGAGGCGGGCTCGCGGTCCCCATGGCGTGGCTCTGCGCCGAATACACCGCCGACGAGATGCTGCGCACCGGCGCCCTCGTGGAGGCGGACTCGCTCGAGTTCCGGGCCGGGCGGCAGACGCTCGCGCTCACGATCCATCTGTGCGACGGCGAGGAACCGCTCTCCGGCGGGTCCACGGCGGCCCGTATCGACCACTGGCTGACGGTCACGTCCTACGGGTACCCCTGGTCGCAGTGGGTACGGGAACAGCTCGGAGTGCGGGCCGAACGGGTCCGGCACGGCGGCGAGGACCCGGACCTGGCGCTCGCCGCGGACGCCTGGCGCCGGCTGTGCGACACCGAACTGCTCGCCACTGATCTCGGCGGCCTCGAGCCGTGGCGTCCCACCCGCCCTCCGGACGCGTCACCGGACGAGGCGGCCCAGGTGTGGCTGCCCGCTTGGGAGTTGGGCCTCCCCCTCGGGCACCTGGCCGTCCATCTGTGGTGAGCCCGGCCCCGGTCAGGGCCGCGGGCCCGCCGAGGAGTGGACCCCCGCACGGTACTTCGGGATCCGGACGGTGATCTTCATACCGGCGCCGACGGCGGTCTCGATGACCAGGCCGTAGTCGTCCCCGTACACCTGGCGCAGCCGCTCGTCCACATTGCTCAGGCCGATTCCCGACGCGGTGGAGCGCTCCCCCGCGAGGATGCCGCGCAGCACCTCCGGGTCCATGCCGACGCCGTCGTCCTCGATGGTCACCATCGCCTCCGCGCCCGCGTCCTGCGCGGCGATCATGATGCGGCACTCGTTCCTCGAGTCCTCGAGACCGTGCTTGACCGCGTTCTCGACCAGAGGCTGAAGGCACAGGAACGGCAAGGTGACCGGCAGGACCTCGGGGGCGACCTGGAGCGTGACCTTGAGCCGGTCGCCGAAGCGCGCCCCGGCGAGCGCCAGGTACTGCTCGATGGAGCGCAGTTCGTCGGCGAGCTGGGTGAACTCGCCGTGCCGCCGGAACGAGTAGCGCGTGAAGTCGGCGAACTCGAGCAGCAGCTCACGGGCTCGCTCGGGATCGGTACGGACGAAGGACGCGATCGCCGCGAGCGAGTTGAAGATGAAGTGCGGCGAGATCTGCGCGCGCAGGGCCCGGATCTCCGCCTCGATCAGACGGGTTCGGGACCGGTCGAGCTCGGCGAGTTCCAGCTGTACGGAGACCCACCGGGCCACCTCTGTGGCGGCCCGCACCAGTACGGCCGACTCCCGGGAGCCGTAGGCGACCAGCGCGCCGAGCACACCCTCCTCCCCGGTCAGCGGCGCGATGACGACCCAGCGCAGCGGGCACTCCAGCTCGTCGCACTCCGTGTGGACGCATCGGCTGCGTCCGGAGTCGAGCATCTCCGCGACCAGGTCCATCACCTGCTGCCGGTGCCGGTCGGCGCCGGGCCCGTCCCAGGCGAGCACCGCGTCGCGGTCGGTGAGGCACAGCGCCTCCGTGCCGAGCAGCGGGCGCAGCCGCCGGGCCGCCTTGCGGGCCGTGTCCTCCGTCAGGCCGGCCCGCAGCGGCGGCGCGGCCAGGGACGCGGTGTGCAGCGTGTGGAAGGTGGCCCGTTCGACGGGCGTCCCGAGATCGAGGTCCCCTCGTCCGCCGCGGCCGGCCGTCAGCCGGCCGAGCACCACGCCCACGGCCAGCAGCACGATCCCCGCCGCGGCCAGGGCGGCGACCCCTGTCCCGGTCATCGCGGTACTCCTTCGGTCTGCGGCCGGCCCACGAGGTCCTCCGGCAGATGCAGGCGGGCGAGGGTGGCCGCGGCGCCGGCCGGTATGTGGCGCGGGGTGGCCAGGGAGACACCCACCATGGTCAGGAAGCCCAGCGGCACCGACCAGACCGCGGGCCATGCCATCAGCGTGTGCGCCCAGCCCTCCGGGGCCAGACCGGTGCGCGTCGCCATCACCGCGGTCAGCGCCGCGCCTCCTCCGACGACGAGACCCGCGGCCGCTCCCGGCGGGGTGAGCCGGCGCCACCAGATGCCGAGGATCAGCAGCGGGCAGAACGAGGAGGCGGAGACGGCGAACGCGAGTCCGACCGCGTCGGCGACGGGCACATTGGTCGCCACCACGCTCAGCGCCAGCGGCGCCGCCATCGCGAGCAGCGTCGCGAGCCGGAAGTGCCGCACTCCCCGCGAGGGCAGTACGTCCTGGGTGATCACACCGGCCACCGACATCGTCAGGCCGGAGGCCGTGGACAGGAACGCGGCGAACGCGCCCCCGGCGAGCAGCGCCCCCAGCAGTTCGCCGGCGAGCCCGCCGATGATCCGTTCCGGCAGCACCAGCACGGCGGCGTCCGCGGCTCCGGTGAGTGCCAGTTCGGGCGCGTAGACGCGGCCGAGTGCGCCGTAGACCGGCGGGAGCAGGTAGAAGGCGCCGATCAGCCCGAGCACGACGAGGGTGGTGCGGCGGGCGGCACGTCCGTTGGGGCTGGTGTAGAAGCGGACGGCGACGTGCGGCAGGCCCATGGTGCCGAGGAACGTGGCGAGGATCAGGCCGTACGTGGCGTACAGCTGGTAGCCGTCACGGCCGCCGGACAGCGGCTGCGACCAGCTCAGCGGGTCGGAGCCCTCGGTGGTCCGCCGGGGCACCTCGGCGCCTTCGGGGAACTCGAGGGTCGTGCCCGACTCGATGCGGTGGGTCCCCTCGTCGAGTGCGACGGCCCGGCCGTCGTGCCGCACGCCGTCGACCGTGCCGGAGACGGTGAGTGTCAGCGGCCCGTCGAAGTCGACGCGGACGGTGTCGTCGACGCGGACGGCGGTGTGCTCCTGGAGGACGGCGGGTGCGTCGAACCGGGCCCGTGGGGCGTCGTCGCCGACCCACGCGGCGACGAGGAACAGCGCCGGTACCAGCAGCGCCGTGAGTTTCAGCCAGTACTGGAAGGCCTGCACGAAGGTGATGCTCCGCATGCCGCCGGCAGCCACCGCCCCGGTGACGACGACCGCGACGACGACGCCGCCGACCCAGTCGGGCGCCCCCGTGAGGATCTGCAGGGTCAGGCCCGCGCCCTGAAGTTGCGGCAGCAGATACAGCCAGCCGATGCCGACGACGAAGAGACTCGCCAGCCTGCGCACCTGGGCGGACTCCAGGCGTGCCTCCGCGAAGTCCGAGAGCGTGTACGCCCCGGACCGGCGCAGCGGGGCGGCGACGAGCACCAGCAGAACGAGATAGCCGGCCGTGTATCCGACCGGGTACCAGAGCATGTCCGGGCCCTGGAGGAGCACGAGCCCCGCGATGCCGAGGAACGACGCGGCGGAGAGGTACTCGCCGCTGATGGCTGCCGCGTTGAGGGCGGGCTTGACGGTACGGGAGGCGACGTAGAAGTCCGAGGTGGTGCGGGATATCCGCAGGCCCAGCGCTCCGACGAGCACGGTGGCGAGCACCACGACGGTGACGGCGGTCACCGCGTAGGTCTGGTTCACGTGGTTTCTCCCGCCGGCACCGTCAGCGGCCTTCGACGAGCCTGGTGAAGTCGCGTTCGTTGCGCTCGGCCCGGCGCACGTACCAGCGGGCGATCAGCCACATGACGGGGTAGACCCCCACACCGAGCGCGATCCACACGAAGGGCTCCGGCGAGCCGGGGGAACCGCCGAGCGCGGCGGGCAGCGCGAACAGCAGGGGCAGCGTGCCGACGAGCAGGGCGAGGGTGCCCAGCGCGTAGAGGGCCGCCCGGAGCTGGCTGCGCATCAGCGACCGCACGTAGGTGGTGCCGAGGGTGGTCTGCTCGCTGATCTCGGAGCGGGCCGGGGCATGACCGGGCGGGCGGCGGGCGCCGCGCGGCACACCGGTGACCACCTCACGGCGTGGCGTTTGGTCTGCAGACATAGGTGTCCGCTCCAGCGTCTCTCGGCGAACTCGGGGAGATGGTGGAGTCTACGCAGGGACGATTACCGACGGTAGAGAGGAACGGCCCTGCCCTTGGCGCACGCGCCCCGGCCGTACTCGGCCCGGTCAGCGGCCGGTGTTCCGGGCGCAGTCGCTCAGCGCGATCTCCAGCTCCACGTAGGACTCCTCGGCCCTGCGGAAGGCGACCTCGAGGGCCGCTTCCCCGCGCGGGCCCGCGAGGCCCCGCGCCGACTCCCGGATCTCGTAGAGCACGTCCGCCCAGCGGCCGGCGGCACTCCTGGCGGTGGCGAGCAGCGCTTCGAGGTCCCCGGCGTCGGCCGGCCGGCTCGACGGGAGCCTGCGGAGCTCGTCCAGCAGTGCTTCGATGTCGCGCATCAGGCCCCTTCTTCCCGGCCCGTTCAACGTTAGACGCGTGCCGCTTCCGCGGGGGCCGGTCACGGTGCCGCGTCGCCGTGCGGCCCTGTCCGGGCGACGAACGGTCGGCGATGATCGCCGAACGGTCGCCTCAGCCCCGCGCGTGCCGCAGCAGCAGGTCACGCAGCTGACGGGCGTGACGGCGGCTGACCGCCAGTTCGGCGTCCCCGACGCGTACGGTCGTGGTGCCGGCGTCCAGCCTCAGTTCGTCGATGCGGCCCAGCGCCACCAGGTGGCTGCGGTGTATGCGGACGAACCCGCGGGAGGCCCAGCGCTCCTCCAGGGCGGACAACGGGATACGGACCAGATGGCTGCCCGCGGCGGTGTGGAGCCGGGCGTAGTCGCCCTGTGCCTCGACGTAGGTGATGTCGTCCACGGGCACGAAGCGGGTCACTCCGCCGAGTTCCACGGGGATCTGCTCCGCTCCCCCGCCGTTCGGCGCGGCCGGCGCGGTCGCGCCCGCAGGGAGGTATGCCGGCGCGGCGGACGCGTCCGGCCGCTGCGGTTCCCGCAGGGGGACGACCAGGTCGCGGACCCGGCGCACGGCTTCGGCGAGCCGTTCCCTGCGGACCGGCTTGAGGACGTAGTCGACGGCCTTGAGGTCGAACGCCTGGACCGCGAACCCCTCGTGCGCCGTGACGAAGACGATCAGCGGCGGCCTGGCGAACCCGGCGAGCAGCCTGGCGACGTCGAGCCCGGTCAGCCCCGCCATGTGGATGTCGAGGAAGACGACGTCGATGGCGTCCTCACTGTCCGGTCCGGCCTCCAGGGCCCGGCCGATGCGGCGCAGCGCCTCCGTGGCGTCGGTGGCGCCCTCGGCGCTGCGGATCCGTGAGTCGGCACGCAGGAGGTAGAGCAGTTCTTCGAGCGCCGGTTTCTCGTCGTCGACAGCCAGTACGCGCAGCATGCAGCGGAGTCTAGGCGTGGTCCGCGCGCTGCGGCCACGGCCCCGGGAGGGGCGGTCGGCCCGGCCGCAAAAGGACGGCCGGCTTTGCGATCGCGCTCGCCTCACCGACGGGTTGAGCGCATCGCCTTCCCGCTGCGTATTCCAGGGTGACCGCCCGTAACACCTGAGGAATCGAGGACCGCCCATGAGCCGGCAGCAGCCGCACCTGGATGTGGCCGCCTACGCGCTGGGCATCCTGGAACCGGCCGACGCGTTCCGGTTCGAGGAGCACCTTGCCGGTTGTGTCACGTGTGCCGTGGGGCTGTCCGACTTCACCGCCCTCGCCGGTGCTCTGTCCGAGCTCGCCGGTCCCGGCCGGATCGACGCCCGCCCCGGTCCCGCACTGCTCGAGCGGCTCACCGGCGCGGTCGCGGTGCGGCGTCGCCGTGACCGTCGGCGGCGGCTGGCGCTGATGGCCGTGGCCGCGTCGCTGATCGTCGCGCTGCCCACCGCGGTGATGACGGTCCGGGGCGCCGGGGAGCCCGCGACGCCGCGGGTCGTCGCGTCGGATCCGGCGACGGGCGTCACCGCCTCCGTGGCACTGGAGGACCGCGGCTGGGGCACGGCGGTCGCGATGCGGCTCACCGGGCTCGCCGGACCGCGCACCTGCCGGCTCGTTGCGATCGGCAAGGACGGGGTGGAGCACCCGGTCCTGAGCTGGTGGGTGCCGGAGGGAGGGTACGGCGTAAGGGAAGGACCCGGCCGGGAGGGTCCGCTGGACCTCGAGGCGAGCACCGGGCTGCACACGGCGGAGATCGGCCGCTGGGAGGTCCGGGCGGAGACCGGGGAGCGGCTGCTGTCGATCGGCGGCTGACGCTTCCGCGCTTCCGGCCGGGCTTCACCCGTTCGGCGGGAGAGCGGCGGGCGTCACTTGAGCAGCCGGGAGAGCCGGCGGTCCGCGAGGGGGCGGCCCCCGGTCTGACAGGTGGGGCAGTACTGCAACGACGAGTCGCTGAAGGCCACTTCACGGACGGTGTCGCCGCACACGGGGCACGGTTGACCGGTGCGGCCGTGGACGCGCATGCCGCTCTTCTTCTCCGACTTGAGCCGGCCCGCCGCCAGTCCCCGTGAACGTTCCACGGCGTCGGCGAGGGTGGTCCGCAGCGCCTCGTACAGGGTGTCGGTCTCTTCGTCACCGAGGTTCTGCACGGGTTTGAACGGCGACATCTTGGCGGCGTGCAGGATCTCGTCGCTGTACGCGTTGCCGATGCCGGCGATCAGACCCTGGTCGCGCAACGCGCCCTTGATCTGGCGTCGCTCGCCCTCGAGGACCCTGGCGAAGGCGGCGCGGTCGAAGTCGTCCGAGAGCGGGTCGGGCCCGAGCCGCGCCACGCCCGGCACCTCGGCGGGATCCCGGACGACGTGCACGGCGAGCCGCTTGGTCGTCCCGGCCTCCGTCAGGTCGAAGCCGCCGCCCCCGGCCAGTACCGTTCGCAGCGCCAGCGGACCTTTGCCGGGGCGGGGCGGCTGCGCGGGGAGTTCGTCCTTCCACTGGAGCCAGCCGGCACGGGCGAGATGGGCGACGAGGTGGAGTCCGCCCGCGGTGATGTCGAGCCACTTGCCGTGCCGTTGAACGGCGGTGACTTCCGTTCCTTCGACTGCGGAGAGCGGCGGGTCGTAGGTCTTGAGCACGCTGATGGCCACCGGCAGCACACGTTCGATCCTCCGGCCCACGAGTCGGGCGTCGAGGAACTCCCGTAGCGCTTCGACCTCGGGCAGTTCGGGCATACCCCCACCCTGCCGCAGCGGGCGGCGCGCCGCGCGCCGGACCGGATCCCGCGGTGGCCCTCCACGCGGGGCCCGACTCAGAGGCCGTAGACGCGCATCGCCGTGCCCGCGAAGACGGATCGCCGCTCCTCCTCTCCGAGGTGCGCGGTCAGCGCCCGGGCCGCGCCGAGGACCTCCGCGTAACCGGCGGCGAGCTTGCACACCGGCCAGTCGGAGCCGAACATCAGCCGGTCCGGTCCGAAGGCCTCCAGCACCGTGTCCGCCCAGGGGCGGAGGCCGGCGACGGTCCAGGTGGACCAGTCGGCTTCGGTCACCAGACCGGAGAGTTTGCAGACGGTGTTGGGCTGCGCCGCCACAGCGCGTACCGCCCGGGCCCAGGGCCCGGGTTCGGCCGAGGCGACGGGCGGTTTGCCGAGGTGGTCGAGGACGAAGGTGAGTCCGGGAACCCTCGCTGCCGCCCCGGCCGCCGCGGGCAGTTGGTGCGGCAGCACCACGAGGTCGTAGGCGAGTTGGGCCTCCGCGACGACGGCGAGGCCGCGCAGCACGTCGGGGCGCAACAGCCAGTGGGGGTCCGGTTCGCTCTGGACCTGGTGGCGGACACCGACGAGCCGGTCACCGCCGGGGAGTTCGCGGAGGGCGGCGAGGCTGCCGGCGACGTCGGGAGCGGTGAGGTCGGTCCATCCGACGACCCCGGCGACGAGGTTGTCGGCGGTGGCGAGGGCAAGGAGCTCGGGGGATTCCTCCACGGCGCACACCGTCTGCACGAGCACGGTGGCTCGCACCCCCGCCGCACGGGCCAGGGGCGTGAGCTCCTCGATGCCGAAGGAACGCCGGATCGCGGCCGTCGCCGGGCCGCTGATCCACTCCTGGTCCCGTACCGAGAGGTCCCAGACATGGTGGTGCGCGTCGACGACGTTCACCGGCGCGCCGGCCCGAGGCCGCCGGGCGCCCGGGGCGACAGTCGCCGGGGCGTGTCCGGCAGCAGCCCTTCCGCTCGCAGTTCGTCGAATAGCGCGGCCGGGACGGGTGTCGCGAGCTGCTCGGCGGTGTCGCGTACTTCGGCAGCGGACCGGGCGCCGGTGAGGACGCCCGCCACGGCCGGGTGGCTGAGGGAGTAGCGGAGGGCGGCGGCACGCAGGGGTACGCCGTGGCGTTGGGCGGTCGCCTTGAGGCGCAGGGCGCGCGCCACGAGGTGCGGCGGCGCGGTGGTGTAGTCGTAGCGGGCGCCGGGGCGGGGATCGGCGAGCAGCCCGGAGTTGAACACTCCGCCGACGACGACGCTCTTGCCGCGGGCCGCCGCTTCGGGCAGCAGGTCGGTGAGGGCGCTCTGGTCGAGCAGTGTGTAGCGGCCGGCGCACAGGACGGCGTCGACGTCGGTGTCGCGCAGGAAGCGGGCGAGCATCGCCGCCTGGTTCATGCCCGCTCCGATCGCGCCGACGACGCCTTCGGCCCGCAGTCTCTCCAGCGCCGGGTAGGCGTGCCGGAAGGCGGCCTCCGCGTGGTCGTCGGGGTCGTGGAGGTGGACGACGTCGACGCGGTCGAGACCGAGGCGCCGGAGGCTGTCTTCGATGCTGCGGAGGACGCCGTCGGCGCTGAAGTCCCATACCCGCCGGTGGTCGGCGGGTACGGCGAAGCCGTGGGCCAGGTCGTCGCCCGCCACCGGGCACGGTTCGAGCAGCCGGCCGACCTTGGTGGACAGCGTGTACGAGCCGCGCGGCCGGGCACGGAGCGCCTCGCCAAGTCGTCGTTCGGCCAGCCCGAGCCCGTAGTGGGGTGCGGTGTCGAAGGCGCGGATGCCCACGTCCCATGCGGCGTCGACCGTGGCGGCCGCGTCCTCGGGGCCGACGGGTGTGTAGAGGTTTCCGATGCCGGACGCCCCGAAGGACAGTTCGGTGATCTCGACCGCGCTGTGTCCCAGCGTGCTGCGTCGCATCCGGCTGCTGTCCCCTCGCCAGTGGATCCGGACGTCCGTCGATCCATATTCATCGGACCAATAAACGCCGTCAACGTCCCGCCCCGGAGGGAACCTTGGTTTTCCCTGCTCACCTGTCCGACCTATCACCACGGTCCCGGCAGCCACCCAGTCAGCGTTGGGCGGCGGCCGCCGGCCGCCGGCCCGGACGGAGAACCGCGAGGCCGGTGCTTGAGCGCCCGGCGGCCGGGTACCCGCGATCCGCACCCTGGGCCGCACCGAAGGAGTTCCCATGCCTGCCCGCGACGCCCTGGCGGAGTACCGCCGCAAGCGCGATTTCCACCGCACCAGCGAGCCCTCGGGACAAGGCGGCCCCCTCGACCGCGAGGCGCTCTCGTTCGTGGTCCAGATCCACGACGCGAGCACGATGCACTTCGACTTCCGCCTCGAGGTGGACGGCGTCCTCAAGAGCTGGGCCGTCCCGAAGGGCCCGTCCGCAGACCCCGGCGCGAAGCGCCTCGCCATGCCGACCGAGGACCATCCGCTGGAGTACGCGGACTACGAAGGGGTGATCGCGCCCGGCGAGTACGGTGCCGGCGCCGTCATCATCTGGGACGAGGGCACCTACCGCAGCCTCGCCACCGACCGGCGCGGCAACGAGATCCCCTTCGCCGACGCCCTGGCGGCGGGCCACGCCTCGTTCTGGCTCGACGGCAGGAAGCTGCACGGCGGCTACGCGCTGACGCGCACGCGCGAGGGGCGGGACGGCACACGCGAGACGTGGCTCCTGGTGAAGAAGCACGACCGCCACGCCTCCTCGCACCACGCGCCGGAGCCCCGCCGGGCCCGGTCCGCCCGCACCGGCCGGACCCTCAAGGGGGTGACCGCGGACGCGTCGTCCAGCGGTTCCTGAGTCGGCGCGCGCTCCGCCCCTTCGCCGGAGCTCTGGGTGAGGATGGTGCGGATGATGTTCTCGGACGCCGTCTACGCGGCCTTGGGGGTCGGCGCACTGGCGGCAGCCGTCGTGCCGCGGATCGTGTTCAAGCGGCCGTTGTCGATGCCCATGGTGTTTCTGGCGGCGGGCGCGCTCGTCGCCGCACTCCCCCTCCCGGTGCCGGTGGTGGATCCGGTGCGGGACCGGTTGTGGGTCGAGCACGTCACCGAGGTCTGCGTGATCGTGTCCCTGATGGGCGCGGGCCTGGCCATCAACCGCCCGTTCGGGCTGCGCGCATGGGCGGGTCCCTGGCGGCTGCTCGGGATCACCATGCCGCTCACCGTCGCGGGCACCGCGCTGGCGGCGGGCCTGCTGCTGGACTGGCCGTTCGCCCTCGCCCTGCTGCTCGCGGCGGTCCTCGCACCCACCGATCCCGTGCTGGCGGCGGAGGTCCGGGTCGGGGAGCCCACCGACGCCGAGCAGGACGAGGACGAGGTGCGCTTCACCCTCACCAGCGAGGCAGGCCTCAACGACGGGCTGGCCTTCCCTTTCGTGCTGGCCGCGCTCGCCGCCGCCTCCGCGGCGGCTTCCGGCCGGCCCTTCGAGTGGGTCGGCGGCTGGCTGCTGACCGACCTGCTCGGAAAGATCGCCATCGGGGTCGTGACGGGCCTGGTGGCCGGAATGCTGCTCGGACGGATGTTCTTCCGTGCCAGGGTCTCGGCCCTGCGGCTGTCCGAGCACATGGAGGGCTTCGTCGCCCTGGGCGCCACCTTCGTGTCGTACGGCGTGGCCGAGCTGCTGCACGGCTACGGCTTCCTCGCGGTCTTCGTCACCGCCTGCGCCATCCGGTCCGCCGAGCGCAGTCACGGCTATCACAAGGTCCTGCACGAGTTCACCGAGCAGATCGAACGTCTGCTGACCGCCTTCCTCCTCTTCCTCCTCGGCGGCTATCTGGTCACCGGCGGGCTCGGCGCGCTCGGCTGGCCGGGCGCGCTCCTCGCTGTGCTGCTCGTCCTCGTGATCCGCCCGGTCACGGGCTGGGTCGCCCTTGTGGGGTTCCGTACGGGCATCCGCGAGCGGCTCGTCACCTCCGCGTTCGGGATCCGCGGCATCGGCTCGCTGTTCTATCTCGCGTACGCCCTGGGGCAGGGCCACTTCGCCGCGCACGCCGAGGAGCTGTGGTCCGTCGTCGCCTTCACCGTCCTGGCGTCCGTCATGCTCCACGGAGTCGCGGCCACCCCGGTCATCAGCCGTCTGGACAGGCTCCGCGGCCGGTCCGGCCCACCGCCGTGACCCGACGGCTGCGGGGGCGCTTCGTCAGGGCCTGAGCCGGTCCGGCATACGGAATTCGCACCACACGCACTTTCCGCTGCCGCGGGATTCGACGCCCCAGCTGTCGGAGAGCCGGTCCACCAGCATCAGGCCCCGCCCGGAGACGCCCGCCACTCCGGCCTCGCGCCGGCGCGGCAGCGCGCTGGAGCGGTCCTCGACCTCGACCCTGAGCCGCCGTTCCGCGCCGGCCAGGACCCGCGCCGTGACGATCGCCCCGCCGTCGGTGTGCATCAGCGCGTTCGTGATCATCTCGTCGGCGGCCAGCTCGATATCGTCCGCCCGCTCGCCGGCGCCCCAGGCGCGTACGGCCGCCCGGACCATGTGACGGGCCGAGCGCAGCGCTTCCGGGTCGCTCTGGCCGACGTGCTGCTGGAGGCGGCCGCCCGCCTGGGCGGTGTAGGCGCCCTTGCGGCGCAGCAGCAGGAGCGCCACGTCGTCGTCGCCGCCGCGTTCGTCGACCACTTCGCAGAGCCGGTCCGCCAGCAGCTGGAGGTCGCGCGGGCCGCCGTGCACGAGCTGGGCGAGCAGCTGCATCCCGTCGTCGAGGTCGGCGCCGGGTTGTTCGACCAGGCCGTCCGTGTACATCACCAGCGTCTGCCCGGGGTCGAGCTCGACGGTGCTGACCGGGTACTCGAGCCGGCCGAACTCCGCGGAGAGCCCCAGCGGCAGCCCGCCCTGGAGCGCCAGCCTGCGGCAGCTGCCGTTGATTTCCCTGATCAGCGGGTCGACATGCCCGGCCCTGACGACCTGCACGACCCCGGTGGACAGGTCCACCTCGGCGTAGGTGCAGGTGGCGAAGCGGTCGGTGTCCAGTTCGTGCAGGAAGACGGACGCCCGGGCCATCACGGTGGCCGGTGTGTGGCCTTCCGCGGCGTAGGCGCGCAGGACGATGCGGAGCTGCCCCATCACGGCGGCCGCATGGGTGTCGTGGCCCTGTACGTCCCCGATGACGGCCCCGACACGGCCGCCCGGCAGCGCGATGATGTCGTACCAGTCGCCGCCGATGTCCCGCCCGAACCGGGCGGAACGGTAGCGCACCGCGATCTGCGCGCCGGGCACCTGGGGGATCCGGCGCGGGAGCATGGCCTGCTGGAGCCCCTCCGCGAGGTCGTGCTCCTGCTCGTAGAGCATGGCCCGCTGGAGGCTCTGGGCGATGCTGCTGCCGAGCGCCACGAGGAGATTGCGTTCCTCGGCGCTGAAGCCGGTCTTGTCGCTGTAGAGGAGCCCGAGCGCACCGATGGGGCGGGCCTGGGCGATCAGGGGCAGGTAGGCCGCGGCGGTGATGCCGAGTCCGCGGATGTGCGGCCACAGGATCGGGTAGGACCGGGCGAAGTCGGCCTTGGACTCGATGAAACGCGGGGTCAGCGTGCGCACGACTTCGCTCATCGGGTACTGCTCGTCGACCCGTGTGTAGCGGGTGCCGGGCACGAAGGAGCCTTCCGGCCCTTCGGCCACGAGGTGGATCCGGCCCGACTCGAGCAGTCCCATGACGAGGCTGGTGGCGCCGAGGTGCTCGAGCCCGTGGGTGTTCTTGAGAAGTTCGATGATGTCCTGCACGGTCCTGGCGTGCGCGAGGGCGGCCGTGGTGCTCTCGACGACGCTGGTCTGCCTGCGGCGCTCGAGGTCGACCTCGACATGGGCCGTGGAGTCGGCGAGCTCCTGTGTGGCGTCCCGGACGATGCCGATGATGCGCACGGGGCGGCCCGTCTCGTCCCGTCGCACGCATCCCTGGGTGTGGGTCCAACGCAGCGTGCCGTCACGCCGCCGGATACGGAAGTAGGCGCCGTAGTTGTCGTTCCCGCTCTTGAGCGCCTGGGCCACCATCGTGTCCAGTCGGACGGCCTCGTCGGCCGGTACCCGCACGCCCAGGCTCTCCGGACGGCCGTCGTACTCCTCGGGACGCATGTCGAACACCTCGAGGCCGGGCCCGTCCATGTGCATGAGCCCGCTTGAAAGGTCCCAGTCGAAGGTGCCCATGCGGTTGAGGTGCAGGCTCACGTCCGCGTGCGCCGGCCAGTCGTCGGGGAGCGACAGGGCACCCGCTGCCCGATCAACCATGGAGCCACTCTGTCACGATTTGTCGTCTTCCACGAGCTGTCGGACGGACCGCTCAGCGCGGCAGCACGTCCGCCTCCGGAAGGGATTCCTGACCCGGACCGGCAGGACCGAACGGCTCCGCGCCGACCGGATCCTGTTCCACCCCGGCCTCCGACCCCACGGACAGACCGGGGTCGGCCGGCTCGGGCTCCACATAGCCGGGCACCCCTTGGTCCGGGTCCGAGGGCAGGTCCGGCTGGGGGGCCGAGGGCGCCTCGGGCACCACCGGAGTTTCGGGCGTCGCGGGCTGCTGCGGCGGGGCGACGGAGGGTCGGGGCTCCGGGGTGGCGGGCTCCGCACCCGCCGAGTCCGGCGCTCCCCCCGGATCCGTGCGACCGGGGTCGGCGAAGACCTCGTCGGGGTCGACCGGCGGAAGCACGGCGGGTCTCGCGTCGTCCTCACCCTCCGTGCCGCCGGGACGCTCGATCCATCCGTTGTCGACGACGCTGACGAGCAGGAGGTTGTTGACGGCCTGTGCCGCCGGTTTGATCACGATCACCCGGTCCGCCCGGTATCCGGGCCAGGGCTGTCCCTTGTTGACCAGCGTGGTCCTGATCGCCACGGGCTGCTCCAGCGGCGCTCCGGAGGCACAGCGCACTCGCGGGGCCCCGAACTCGTCGACCAGTACGGCGGTACCGGCCTGGAGCACCGACTGCCGGGCGACGGCGGAACCGTCACGGAAGCCGTGGCCGGTGACCCGGACGTCGGCGCGGAGCACGACCGGGGTGAGGCCGCGCAGGAACGTGGCGACGCCCGACCGCTCGACGCCCACCGCTTCGGCGAAGGCCTGCGCCTTGCGCTTGTCCGCGGCGAGGAGGCCGGCCTGGCGTCCGATGTCGCAGGCGGCCTCCTCCTGGGTGCCCGCGTAGAGGCCCGGCGTCGCCCCGGACATCGTGCGGAGGGTCACCCCGCCCCCGGAGGGGCTCCTCGGCGCACTGGCGACACCCGGCAGCGCGGGAGGCGCCCCGGCCGTGGCGGTCGACACGGTGAAGGGATCCGGCCCCGGCGCGGCGAGCGACTGGAGGAGGATCTCCCCCGGCTCCACCGCCCTGCTGTCGCCGCCGCAGCCGGCGGCCAGTGGCCCCAGGCACAGCACGGTGGCCGCCGCGTACAGACCACGCATCGGTGAGCGCACCAAGATCTCCCGCCTCCCGCAACTCGAGATGTTCCTCAATTTCTGACGGATCATCACCGAAGCCGCGACTTGAACGCGTTCAGTTCACCGCATAAGGTCGGCGCCAGAAGGTTTGAACACGTTCAACCAATGGGGGGTGCGGCATGTTCGTACTGGTCAACCTGATCGTCATGCTCGGGATGCTGGTGGTCGTGCCTGCCGGGCTGCGTCTTGTGGACCCCGTACGGCTCGCGCCCGTTCGGCGGACGTGGCCGCTGTTCGCCGTGCCGGGCGCGGTGGCGCTGTGGCTGCCGCGGGGCTCCCTCGCCACCGCGCTCGCCGTCGTCTACGCGCTCGGCACACTGCTGCTCGCCGCACAGGCGCCGCGGCGGCTGGTGCGCACCCGCTCCCTGGCGCCCACCGAGATCGCGGTGCTCACCGCGCTGGCCGCACCCTCCGTCGCGGGCCTCGCGCTGGTCGCCGAGCGGGCGGGGTACGAGTTGTTCGGGTTCACGCTGCCGATCCTGGCGCTGACGGTGCCGCACTTCCACTTCGCCGGATTCGCCGCCGCGCTCGTGGCGGGCCTGGTGTGCGGCACGGCCGCCGGGGGGCTCGCCCGTTTCGCCGCCCTGAGCGTGCCGCTCGGCACGCTGACCGTCCTCGCGGGGTACTTCGTCGACGACTGGGCAGAACTGGCGGGCGCGCTGGTGCTGACCGCGGGGATGTGGGCCGTGGCGCTGCTGACCTGGCGCGACGTCCGGGGTGCGGAACGCGACCCGTACACCCGGGCACTGCTTGCTGTCTCGGCGGCCGTGCTGGTGGCGACGATGCTGCTCGCGCTGAGCTGGGCGGCGGGCCAGGCCGCGGACATCCCACACCCCGGCCTGACATGGATGGCCGCCACCCACGGGCTGGGCAACGCCCTCGGCTTCGCGCTCTGCTCGGTACTGGCCTGGCGGAGGATCAAGGACATGAAGGAGAGTGCCGTATGAACGGCGCGGACAGGGTCACCGGACGGCTCACCTACCGGGACGTCGGTGCCACGCGGCACGGGCCGCTCCCGGCCGGCTACAACCACCTGCACCACACCACCCGGATCGGCCGGGGCCGGGCCGTCTTCGAGGCGGCGGGCACCGCTGTGACGACCTGGCGGATGCACCGCGGGTCGGGCGCGCGGCTGCGGGCCTCGGCCGGCCGCGCCGAACCAGGGGTGCGGGTCGAGGTGTCCGTCGGCGTCGGCCCGCTCCGCATCAGCGCCCCGTGCGAGGTGATCTGGACGGTTTACGAGGAGGACCGCACCGGCTTCGCCTACGGCACCCTGGCAGGGCACCCGGAGACCGGTGAGGAGTCGTTCGTCGTGGAGCTGCACGACGACGGGTCCGTGTGGTTCACCGTCACGGCGTTCAGCAGGCCCGCCGCCTGGCACAGCAGGCTCGGCGGTCCGGTCGTGCCCGTGCTTCAGAACTGGTACGCCCGGCGGCTCGGCCACACACTGCGGCGGATCGCCGCGGCCTGATACTGGAAGGGATGGAATGGTTCGGCGACGACGCTTACTGGCTGAGCCGGCTGGTCTTCCAGCGGGCTCTCGCCGCCGTGTATCTCGTCGCCTTCCTCGCCGCCGCACTGCAGTTCCGGGCGCTGATCGGCGAGCGGGGCATGCTGCCGGTGCCCGAATTCCTGCGCCGGGTGCCCGCCAAGGACTCGCCGAGCCTGTTCAGGCTGCACTACTCCGACCGTTTCTTCGCACTCGTCGCCTGGACCGGCTGTCTGCTCTCCGCGGCCCTGGTCGCCGGTGCCGCCGACCGGTTGCCGCTCGGGGTCGCGATGGCCTGGTGGGCGGTGCTGTGGCTGCTGTACCTCTCGATCGTCAATGTGGGCCAGACCTGGTACGGATTCGGCTGGGAAACGCTGCTGCTGGAGGCCGGCTTCCTCGCGGTCTTCCTCGGCAACGAGCACATCCAGCCGCCGGTACTGGTGCTGTGGCTGTTGCGCTGGGTGCTGTTCCGGGTGGAGTTCGGGGCGGGGCTCATCAAGATCCGCGGTGACCTGTGCTGGCGGAACCTGACCTGTCTGTACTTCCATCACGAGACCCAGCCGATGCCGGGCCCGCTGAGCTGGTACTTCCACCATCTCCCCAAGGCCGCCCACAGAGTGGAGGCGGCGGCCAACCACGTGGTCCAACTCGGGGTCCCCGTCCTGCTCTTCGCCCCGCAGCCGGTGGCGAGCGTGGCCGCCGGGCTGATCGTGGTGACCCAGCTGTGGCTCGTCGTGTCGGGCAACTTCGCCTGGCTCAACTGGATGACCGTCGTCCTCGCCCTGTCCGCGCTGGACGGCTCGCTCGTCGCGGGAGAGCACGCACTTCCCGGAGCACCGCTCTGGTTCGAGATCGTGGTGATCGCCGTGACCGCGCTGCTGCTGGTCCTCAGCTACCGCCCGGCGCGCAACCTGCTCTCGAAACGGCAGGCGATGAACCGCTCGTACGACCCGCTGCACCTGGTCAACACCTACGGCGCGTTCGGCACGGTGGGCCGGGTCCGGCTGGAACTGATCGTCGAGGGCACCGACGAGAGAACCCTGAAGGCGGGAACCGTCTGGAGGGAGTACGAGTTCAAGGGCAAGCCGGGCGATGTCCACCGGCTGCCACGCCAGTTCGCGCCCTACCACCTGAGGCTGGACTGGCTGATGTGGTTCGCCGCGCTCTCCCCCGCCTACGCGCGGTCGTGGTTCCTGCCCTTCGTGGAACGCCTGCTCGAAGGGGACCGCGACACGCTACGGCTGCTGCACCGCAACCCCTTCCCCGACAGGCCGCCCGCCCATGTCCGGGCGCGGCTCTACCGCTACCGGTTCACCACCGGGCGGGAGCGCCGCGACACCGGGGCATGGTGGCACCGCACATACGTCCGCGAATTCCTGGCGCCCACACGGCTTTCGTGAAGACGCACGGGGCGTCATCCGTGTGCCCCCGGCCGGGGCGGGCAGGGGGCACACGGATCGAAGCGCGGGTCAGGTCAGTCGATACCCGGCAGGATGTGCGGTTCGGCGAGGTCGTCCTCGTATCCGGCGAGCCGGATCGGGGCCGAGCGCGCCCAGACCTCCAGATTGCGGATCTCCTCGGCCTTGCCGGCCCGTTCGACGCCGCGCTCCGGCGGTCGTTGGTCTTGCTTCACATCTTGTGTCACCGCGCACTCCTCTGTGTCGCGTAACTGGAACAGGGCAGTTCGGTCGCGGTGGCGCCGTCACTCGGGCGGGACCGCAGCCTGGTTGCAGACCTGTCCCAGGACGGCCGAAGGGGTTTCGTGGATCCCTTGGTGGCTGTCCATTGACCCCAGGTTAACCAAATGAGCACCACCGCGCTCGATGGGGCCTCTAGTTCCGCTCGAATCAGGCCAATACCGTGTCCGAACCGCAACAAAAGGCCGGT
>NZ_JBSGZJ010000061.1:0-23307 GCF_053610925.1 Streptomyces sp. NPDC054847
CGATGTAGGCACTGAGGAGCACGGCCGGCAGGGCGGGCGCCCACAGGAGCCCCAGGCCGCCGACCGCGGCGACCACCGCGCCGAGGGTGAAGGCGAGGAAGAGGACGATGGTCGTCCGTCTGCGCCGGGCAAGGACCTTGCTGCGCCGCGCGCGCTCGGCGGCCGCGGCACGGTCGGACCGGCGGCGTGGGGCGGGGCGCCGGGCGGGGGTCCGGCCGGCGGGCCGGTCCGTCTCCTGCTCGGCGTCCTCGGACACGTCCCGGCGGACTTCGGTGCGGGGCGCGGCGAAGGCCCGGACGTCCACGGAACTCAAACGGTCCGTGTCAGCGTCCGGGTCCACGTCGTGCTCGGGCTGCTCAGCGGTGCGTTCCCGCAGCTCCTTGGCGTACCGGCGCTCCATCGCCGCTCGTCCGGACAGCAGCCGGATGGCGGTGGAGAAGCGTTCCGTCGGACGGGCTTCGTTCAGCTCGTCCTGCCTGCGGAGCCACATCGGCACCAAGTAGGCGGCCCAGGCCCCGACGATGACTGCGTAGATGAGGCCGCTGCTGCTCACGCAACACACCGTAGAGGGATTTGCACAAGGGCATCCGCCAATTGGCCCGGTGTGTCGCACGATCTGGCTGATATCACGGACTTTTTTTGTGATTGTTCAGATCGGTTCATGGCTACCGCTGACCAATTTCGAACACTTATTTTATTTCCCTGGTGGTTCCGGGTCGTGCCTGGTGCCAGCGGTTGAGCAGCCCGTCCGGCACCTCCTCGGCCGTCAGCGCGAACACCAGGTGATCCCGCCAGGCGCCGTCGATGTGGAGATAACGGGGCCGCAGGCCCTCTTCACGGAATCCGAGTTTCTCCACCACGCGGCGGCTCGGCCCGTTCTCGGGCCGAATGCAGACCTCGATGCGGTGCAGACCGACCGAACGGAAACAGTGGTCGACGGCCAGGGCGACAGCCGTCGGCATGACTCCGCGGCCGGCGATGCTCCGGTCGACCCAGTAGCCGACATGCCCGGAGCACATCGAGCCCCAGGTGATCCCGGCCACGGTCAGCTGACCGACGAGCCTGCCCTGGTACTCGATCACGAACGGCAGCATCCGGCCCGCGTTCGCCTCCGCGCGCAGATGGCGGACCATCTGCCGGTACGTCGGCCGCTGGATGAGCGGCCCGCCCGGTGCCGGGGGCGGGATCGTCGCCTCCCAGGGACGCAGCCAGTCGCGGTTGCGCCGGTTGACCTCACGCCAGGTGCGCTGGTCCCGCAGCTTTATGGGGCGGAGGGTGATGTCACCGTCCACCAGGACGACCGGCCAGCTGACGCTCATGACGGTCTGGGATGGTCGCCGCCGCGCAACTGGTCGACGGCATGGCGCAGGATCTGCTCAAGCACCGCGAGCCCGTCCCGCACGCCCCCGGTGGAGCCGGGCAGGTTGACGATCAGGGTGCGGCCGGCGACGCCGGCGACGCCGCGCGAGAGCACGGCGGTGGGCACCTTCTCGCGCCCGTACGCGCGGATCGCCTCCGGGATGCCGGGGACCTCGTGGTCGAGGAGGGCGCGGGTCACTTCGGGCGTGCGGTCGGTGGGCGAGACGCCCGTGCCGCCGGTGGTGACGATGACGTCGTACCGGTCGGCCACTCCGTCGCGCAGCGCCTCGCCGACCGGGTCTCCGTCGGGGACGACCCTCGGGCCGTCCACGGCGAAGCCCATCGCGGTGAGCTTCTCGGCGATGAGCGGGCCGCCGGTGTCCTCGTACACCCCGGCCGCCGCCCGGTTGGAGGCGGTGACCACGAGCGCGCGGTACGGGGCCGTGGCGTGGGAGACGGTCATGCGTGCGCTCCTTCTGCTCCCTCGTGCCCCTCGCGGGTCCAGTCGCCGGACTTGCCGCCCGTCTTCTCCTCGACGCGGATGTCGGTGATCACCGCCGCCTTGTCGACGGCCTTGACCATGTCCACGACCGTGAGAGCGGCGACGGAGACCGCCGTGAGCGCCTCCATCTCCACGCCCGTGCGGTCCGTCGTCTTCACAGTGGCGGCGATCTCCACCGCGTCGTCGGCGACTCGAAGGTCGAGCTTCACACCGGAGACGGCGAGGGGGTGGCAGAGCGGGATCAGGTCGGGGGTGCGCTTCGCGCCCATGATCCCGGCGATCCGTGCCGTGGCGAGCGCGTCTCCCTTGGGGACGCCCTCGCCGCGCAGCAACTCCACGACGTACGGCGAGACCAGGACGCGGCCGGTGGCACGTGCGGTGCGGGCGGTGACGTCCTTCCCGGATACGTCGACCATGCGGGCCGCCCCCGCCTCGTCGATGTGCGTCAGCCTGCCTTGCGTACTCATGTGCGCCTGTGCTCCCGGTCCGGTCCCGTCAGGGCCTGTGTGGTCAGACACGGTACCGCCACAGGGGGCCGGTCAGCCCAGGAGGACCACGCCGACCTCCGTGCCGGGCTCCACCGAGGTGTCGGACTCCGGGACGACGATCAGGCAGTCGGCGTGGGCGAGCGCCGCGATCAGATGGGAGCCCGAGCCGCCGACGGGGGTGACGCTGCCGGCCTCCGCGTCGTACCTGCCGCGGAGGAACTGGCGCTTCCCGGCCGGGGAGCCGATGGCCCTGTCCGCCTTGAGTACGGCCCGCGCGGTGGGGCGGTGCACGTCCGGCAGGCCCATGAGCGCGCGGATCGCGGGCCGGACGAACAACTCGAAGGAGACATAGGACGACACCGGGTTGCCGGGCAGGGCCAGCAGCGGTGTGTGCTCGGGGCCGATGGAGCCGAAGCCCTGCGGCTTGCCCGGCTGCATCGCGAGCCTGCGGAAGTCGATCCCGCTGCCGGGCACGTCCTCGTCGCCGACCGAGGAGAGCGCCTCCTTGACCACGTCGTACGCTCCGACGCTGACACCGCCCGTGGTGACCAGCAGGTCGGCGCGGATCAGCTGGTCCTCGATGGTGGCGCGCAGGATCTCCGCGTCGTCGGTGACCGCGCCGACCCGGTAGGAGATCGCACCCGCGTCCCGCGCGGCGGCGGCGAGGGCGAAGCTGTTGGAGTCGTAGATGCTGCCCTCGGTCAACTCCTCGCCGGGCTGGACCAGTTCACTGCCGGTCGACAGAACCACCACGCGGGGCCGGGGGCGGACCCGCACCGTGCCGCGGCCGATGGCGGCGAGCAGGCCGATCTGGGGCGGGCCGAGGACCGTGCCGGCCGCGAGGGCCAGGTCGCCGGCCTGCACGTCGCTGCCCCGGGCACGCACATGCGCATGCTCCTCGACGGGCCGGTGGACGCGGACCTCGCCGCTCGCTCCCGCCGGGTCCTCTCCGGCGGGGCGCATCGTCTGAGCCGCTCCCCCGCCGGTGCCGCCGTCGGTCCACTCCACGGGGACCACGGCCTGCGCGCCGGGCGGCAGCGGGGCTCCGGTCATGATCCGGGCGGCCTGGCCGGGGCCGACAGTGGGCAGGCCGCCGCTGCCGGCGGCCACGTCCCCGATGACGGTCAGGACGGCGGGGAACTCCTGCGTGGCGCCCGCGACATCCGCGACACGGACCGCGTACCCGTCCATGGAGCTGTTGTCGAACGGTGGCAGCGCGACGGGGACGGTGACGTCCTCCACAAGGACACAGCCCTGAGCGTCCGGCAGCTGAAGCTCGATCGGGTCGAGCGGGCGGATCGCGGCGAGGATGTCCTCGAGGTGGTCGTCCACCGACCAGGTCGTGCTGCTCACGGTCCTACATCTCCTCGTTCACAAAACTGCGAAGCCAGTCCCGGAACTCCGGGCCCAGGTCTTCACGTTCGCACGCGAGTCTGACAATGGCACGCAGATAGTCACCGCGGTCACCGGTGTCGTAGCGGCGGCCCTTGAAGATCACTCCGTGGACCGGGCCGCCGGGGCTCGACTCCGTGGCGGTGGCGGACTGGTCCGCCTCCGTGAGCTTCTGGAGAGCGTCGGTGAGCTGGATCTCGCCGCCGCGGCCCGGCTCCGTCTCCCGCAGTACGCCGAAGACGGCGGGGTCGAGGACGTAGCGGCCGATGATCGCCAGGTTGCTGGGCGCGTCCGCGGTCTCCGGCTTCTCCACCAGATCGGTGATCTTGACGACGTCGCTGTCACCGGTGGGCTTCACGGCGGCGCAGCCGTAGAGGTGGATCTGGGCCGGGTCGACCTCCATCAGCGCGATGACGCTGCCGCCCTCGCGCTCCTGGACCTCGACCATGCGGGCGAGCAGGGGATCGCGCGGGTCGATCAGGTCATCGCCGAGGAGGACCGCGAAGGGCTGGTCGCCGACGTGCGGCTCGGCGCACAGGACGGCGTGACCGAGGCCGCGCGGGTCGCCCTGGCGCACGTAGTGCATCGTCGCCAGGTCGCTGGACTCCTGGACCCTCGCGAGCCTGCCGGCGTCGCCCTTGCGGGACAGCGCCTCCTCGAGCTCGTAGTTGCGGTCGAAGTGGTCCTCGAGCGGACGCTTGTTGCGTCCTGTGATCATCAGTACGTCGGAGAGGCCTGCCGAGACGGCCTCCTCGACCACGTACTGGATCGCCGGCTTGTCGACCACAGGCAGCATCTCTTTGGGCGTGGCTTTCGTGGCAGGCAGGAACCGGGTGCCGAGGCCTGCGGCTGGGATGACAGCCTTGCTGATCCTGGGGTGCGACTGAGTCATGCGCAGCACCATATCCGCTGAGTATGGGCGGAAGATGATACTCCGGTTAACTTCGTCCTCACAAAGACGTGTACAACGCATTTACGGGTGGGCAATGAACGCCGACATGTCGGAAAAGAGCGTGCTGCGGGCCGAACTGCTCGGCGCACGACGGCTCCTGTCCACGAAGGACGTGACAGAGACCGCCGCGGTTCTCGCACGGCACGCTCTGCGGCTCCCCGAGCTCGCCGGCGCCGGCACCGTCGCCGCCTATGTGTCCGTCGGGCGCGAGCCCGGTACACGCGCGCTGCTCGACGCGCTGCTCGCCCGAGGAGTACGCGTCCTGCTGCCCGTGCTGCTGGACGACAACGACCTGGACTGGGGGGTGTACCGGGGCGCCGGTCACCTGCGGCGCGCCGGACGGGGGCTCTTGGAGCCGGACGGGGAACGGCTCGGTCCGGACGCGGTGCTCACGGCCGACGCCGTACTGCTGCCCGGGCTCGCCGTGGACGCCCGGGGCATGCGGCTCGGACGCGGCGGCGGTTCGTACGACCGTGTCCTCGCCCGTCTCGCCGCCGCGGGCGCGGATCCGGCGCTCGTGGTGCTCCTGCACGCGAACGAGGTGGTCGCGCAGGTCCCGGTGGAACCGCACGACCACCCCGTTCACGCGGTGGTGACGCCCGACGGCGTCATCCGGTTCACGGGACGGAGAAGCCCGGAGGAACGAGCGTGAGCGTGTCGGCGGTGCCGGCCGAAACCGCCTCCGCGCTGTAGGCCCAGTCCAGCAGCTCTCCGTCGGCCCACAAGTCGGTCTGGTCGGTGTAGTGCGCGTTGTACGCGTGGCCCGAGGCACCGGTGAGGTTGATCCACCGGGACTCGTCCCACTCGCCGACGTTGACCACCATCCGCATCGAGGGGACCCACACGACCTCGTAACCGCCCGCCGCGTTCCAGCCTGTGGCGTTCACCGCGGCCTCGCCGCCGCCGAGGTTCCACGGGCCGCGGTTGAGCATGGTCTGCAGGAAGCCCGGGCCGTCGGTGCCGAGCGTCTGGTTCTTCAGGGTGAGCTGGTGCAGACGGCCCCAGCTCCAGCTGGAGGCGTCCTTGCCCAGCCGGGCCGTCAGCTCCCAGCGGGCGTCCGCCATCGCACGGCCGAGCAGCTCGTCACGGCTGTCGGTCGCCTGCTCCGTACGCGTCCGGGGCGACTGCCACCAGGTGTTGTCCTCGTCCTTCAGCAGCCGTCGCACCACCTCGAACCAGCGGTCGCCGCCGTCGGGCTGGGCCGAGTCGGGGTCACGCTGGCCGCACTCGCGCACCCGCTCCTCGAGGTCGTCGTCCGGGGCCGTGCTGTCGGCGGGCCGGACGCTGAGGCACTCGCCCTCGACGCGCAGCTCCTTGGGAAGCTTGTTGCCGAACGCCAGCTTGAGGACGTTGCGCCACACCGCGTTGAAGTAGGCGGCGGCACCGGAGTCCGGTTCCTGGGTGTAGTCCCAGCCCTCGAGCAGCTTCTGCGCCTCGCGGACGTACGGGTCGGAGATGTCGATCTTCAGCAGGTAGGGCGTGAGCAGCTTCGCGATCTCGCTGCTGTTGTCCGTCTGCATGGTGCGCATGTCTTCGGTCGAGATCTTGCCGCCGCCCTGGATCTTCGACTCGATGAGGTCGTTGATCCGCTGGCTCCGGGCGCCGTAGCCGTAGTCCTTGGTGATCAGGTACGGGTACTTCTCCGCGTCGATGACGGCCTGGTTGGCGGTGACGATGTAGCCGCGGTCGGGGTTGTACTCGTAGGGCAGCTCGTCGAAGGGGATGTAGTCGGTCCACTTGTACGCCGGGTCCCAGCCGGGCGCGGGGGTGGAGCCGTCACCCTGGGCGCGGACCGGGATCCGGCCGGGGGCCTGGTAGCCGATGTTGCCCTTGGTGTCGGCGTAGACCAGGTTCTGCGAGGGGACCTCGAACTTCTGCGAGGCCGTGCGGAAGCTCTGGAAGTCCTCGGCCCGGTTGAGCTCGAAGACGGCGTCCATGGTCCTGCCCGGCTGGAGGGCGGTCCACTGGAGGGCGACTCCGTAGCCGGAGGCGCGGTCGGGCGCGGCGTTGGACACGGGCGCCTTCTGGCCGACCTTCTCCAGCTCTTCACTGCGGTCGGAGACGAGGGGGCCGTGCCCGGTGGAGCGGACCGTGATCGTCTTGCTGGCCCCGCCCGCGACCTTGATGACCTCCTTGCGGGTGGTCAGCTGCTTCTCCTCGTCTCCGACGAGGTAGCTGTCGCCGGCGAGCTTCTCGAGATAGAGATCGGTGACGTCGGCACCGAGATTGGTGAAGCCCCAGGCGATGTCCTGGTTGTGGCCGATTATCACGCCGGGCATTCCGGAGAAGGTGTAGCCCGCGACGTCGTAGCGGCACTTCTCGGAGGCCTCACGGCAGTGCAGGCCCATCTGGTACCAGAGCGAGGGCAGCTGGGGCGCGAGGTGCGGGTCGTTGGCCAGCAGGGGCTTGCCCGTGGTCGTGTACTCGCCGTCGACCACCCAGGAGTTGGACCCGATGCCGTTGCCGCTGGGGCCGAGGAGAGCGGGGACCGCGTCGAGGGCGTCGGAGAGCGCGGCGAGCTGAGAGCTCGCTCCCGAGGCCGCGTCCGCGTCACCGCCGCCGGTGCCGGTGCCGGTGCCGTCGCCGGTGCCGCCGGTTCCCGTGCCGTCACCCGTGTTTGCGCCGGTGGAGCCGTCCTGGAGGTCGGAGGGCTTGGCCGCCGGGTCGAACTTCCCGGTGACCTGACTAATGCCGCCTTCCTGCACGATCGGCTTGTTGCGCTCGAACGGATAGGACGGGTAGAGGTCCTTGATCTGCTTCTCGCTCAGCCTGCTGGTCAGCAGGGAGCGGTCGATCTCGTCCTCCATGTTCCCGCGCAGGTCCCAGGCCATCGCCTTGAGCCAGGCCACCGAGTCGACCGGCGACCACGGCTCGGGCTTGTAGTCGTTGGTGAAGGACAGCGCCGCGTACTCGACCGAGATCTCCTCGGCGGAGCGCCCCTTGAGGTACGCGTTGACGCCTTCCGAATAGGCCTGGAGGAACTTCTTCGTCTCCGCGGAGAGCTTGGTGTCGTACTCCTGCTGGGCGACGTGGCGCCAGCCGAGCGTGCGGAGGAACGCGTCCGTCCCGACCTGTCCGGAGCCGAACATCTCCGAGAGCCGGCCGGCGGTCATGTGCCGGCGGACGTCCATCTCCCAGAAGCGGTCCTGCGCCTGGACGAAGCCCTGGGCGCGGAAGAGGTCCTCGTCGGTGTCCGCGTAGATCTGCGGGATGCCGTGGTCGTCCCGCTTGACCTCGACCTTGCCGCCGAGTCCTTCGAGTTGGATCGATCCGGTGGACTGCGGGAAGGAGGCACGCACCGTACTGATGCTCCAGTACGCCCCGTAGCCGACGCCCGCCACGAGGGCCAGCACCAGGACGAGCACGAGCAGACGGGCGCGTCGCCCCTTCTTCTTCTTGGGGGAAGAGGCGGTTGTGTTGGCGGGCATCGCTGTCCTTCGAGGGGCAGGGTGGTCCTGGGAATGCTGAGGCAACTCTAGGCGCAGCGCCCGACCGGCCCGGACGCGGTATCCACAAGGCACCCTCGTCCACAGACAAACAGATCATCACACCGTCAAGGAAGCGTTAAAGATTAGGTAAGGTAACGAAGTGTCGCCCGCCGGTACGAGGATCCGGCCGCAAGGCGCGAGGGGAAGGATCGGCCACTGACTGTCCACCAGCTCAACGAACTCCTGCTCATCTGCTCGCTCGTCCTGCTCGTCGCCGTGGCGGCTGTGCGCGTGTCCTCGCGCAGCGGCCTTCCCAGCCTGCTGCTGTATCTCGGCATCGGGATCGCCATCGGCCGGGACGGCCTGCTCGACGTCCAGTTCCATGACGCCGAACTGACGCAGGTCATCGGCTACGGCGCCCTCGTGGTGATCCTGGCCGAAGGTGGACTCGGCACGAAGTGGAAAGAGATCAGGCCCGCGTTGCCCGCGGCCGCCGCACTGTCGACGGTCGGGGTCGCGGTGAGCGTCGGCGTCACCGCCGCCGCCGCCCACTATCTGGTGGGACTCCCTTGGCAGCAGGCCCTGATCGTCGGCGCGGTCGTCTCGTCGACCGACGCCGCCGCGGTCTTCTCCGTACTGCGGAAGGTGCCGCTGCCTTCCCGGGTGACCGGAGCGCTCGAGGCGGAGTCCGGCTTCAACGACGCACCCGTGGTGATCCTGGTGGTGGCGTTCTCCACGACCGGCCCGATCGACGCCTGGTACATGCTGATCGGCGAGATCGCGCTGGAGCTGGCGATCGGCGCGGTCATCGGACTCGCGACCGGCTGGCTCGGCGCGTACACCCTCCGGCACGTGGCTCTGCCCGCCTCCGGTCTCTACCCGATCGCCGTCCTGGCGATCGCGGTCATGGCGTACGCGGCCGGCGCCCTGGCGCACGGCAGCGGATTCCTCGCCGTCTATCTCGCCTCGATGGTCCTCGGCAACGCCAAACTGCCGCACGCCCCGGCCAATCGTGGTTTCGCAGAGGGGCTCGGCTGGCTGGCCCAGATCGGCATGTTCGTCCTGCTCGGCCTGCTGGTGACGCCGCACGAGCTGCTCCGCGACTTCTGGCCCGCGGTGATCGTCGGCCTGATGCTGACCGCGGTCGCGCGCCCGGTCGGAGTCTTCATCAGTCTGCTGCCGTTCCGTATCCCGTGGCAGGAACAGGTGCTGATGTCGTGGGCAGGCCTCCGCGGCGCCGTGCCCATTATTTTCGCGACGATCCCCATGGTCGCGGGAGTCGAAGGCAACGACCGGATCTTCAACATCGTCTTCGTCCTGGTGGTCGTCTACACGCTGGTACAGGGGCCGACCCTGCCCTGGCTCGCGAAGCGGCTGCGGCTCGGCGACTCCTCGGAGGCCGCCGATCTCGGCATCGAGTCCGCGCCCCTGGAGCGGCTGCGTGGGCACCTGCTCTCGGTCGAGGTCCCCGATGGGTCGAAGATGCACGGCGTGGAGGTCGCGGAGCTGCGGCTGCCGTCCGGCTCCGCCGTCACCCTCGTCGTCCGCGACGGCAAGAGCTTCGTACCGCTGCCCTCGACGGTGCTGCGGCACGGCGACGAGCTTCTCGTGGTAGCGACCGACCCCGTGCGGGACGCCGCAGAGCGGCGCCTGCGGGCGGTCGCCCAGGGCGGAAAGCTCGCCGGCTGGCTGGGCACAGGGGGCGGCGCACGCCGCCGGCACCTGTGACCGGCGGGGCCGGATCAGCGGCTCAAACGTTGACCGCTCCGTGAATCACAGGAATACATGAGGTGATCCCTGCCATTTCCCAGGATGCGGCAGGGAAAGTCCCTGTACCATGAAGGCACACTGATCGACCAACTCTGCCTGACGCAGAGCTGGCGCGACCGTATGGCGGCCGCGGAGTCCCTCGCTGTGGGCCCCGGTATCTACCGCAGTTCCGCGCAAGAGGACAGCTCTCGGCGGCTCCCGACACCCAGGGGAGCGCTACCAGGCGGCAGAAAGGCAAGGACCGTGGAGTCCACGGTCGCTTCTGGCAAGCGTCCTGGTTACGGGCAGCTGCTCCGTACCGCAGGTGCTTGGACATTCCTGCTCCCCGGGTTCGCCGCCCGGCAGCCCTTCGCGATGCTCACCATCGGCATCGTGCTGCTCGTCCAGCACACCACCGGCTCGTACGGCAGCGCAGGCGCCGTCGCAGCCGTCACCGGCGTGTCCATGGCGCTGTTCGCGCCGCAGAGCGGCAAGCTCGCCGATCGCTTCGGCCAGCGCGCCGTGCTGGTCCCCGGCGTGCTCGTGCACACCGTTTCAGGTGCGGCGCTCACCGTGCTGGCCCTCACCGGCGCCCCCCTGTGGGCGCTGTTCGCCGCGGCCGTGCCGACCGGCGCCTCCGTTCCTCAGGTCGGCCCGATGGTGCGGGCCCGCTGGGCCGCGCGCCTCCAGGGCTCGCCGCTGATGTCGACGGCCGCGGCCTTCGAGTCCGTGACGGACGAGTTCACTTTCGTGGTGGGACCCGTCCTCGCCACCGCACTGTGCACCGGGGTCCACCCGGCGGCCGGTCTGATCGCCGAGTCCGCGCTCACCCTGGCCGGCGGACTGCTGTTCGCCGCCCAGCGCCGCACCCAGCCCGCCCACGGCCACTCCCTCTCCGACTCCCGGGCCGAGCGCACTTCCGCGCTGTCCGTGCCCGGCGTGCGGGTCCTGGCGGTGGCCTTCCTCGGCATCGGCTCCGTCTTCGGGGGCATGCAGGTCTCGCTGACCGCGTTCACCGAGGAGATCGGGCAGCCCGGTATGAACGGTCTGCTGTACGGCCTCTTCGCCGCCGGCAACATGCTGGCCGGCGTCGCCGTCGGCGCCATCGCCTGGAAGACCGGGCCGCGCCGCAGGCTGGTGCTGGGCTACGCGGGTCTCACACTTGCCGCGTCCGTCCTCTGGACGGCCCATTCCGTGGTGCTGCTCGGGGCGCTGGGCCTGATCGTCGGCCTGTTCATCGCCCCCGCGCTGATCACCGGCTACACCCTCGTCGACTCGCTCGTACCGGCCTCCGCCCGCACCGAGGCCTTCACCTGGCTGACGGGCGCGGTGGCGCTGGGCCAGGCGGCCGCCGTGACGGTGGCCGGACAGCTGGCCGACGAGCACGGCGCGAGCGCCGGATTCGCCGTGCCGCTGGTGGGCACCGCGCTCGCGCTGATCACCCTCGTGACACTGCGTTCGCGTCTCACGCCGCGTACCTCCGGACGGGTCGCGGCGCGTGGGATCGGTCACCGAGTGCCGGTGACGGTGGACTGATTCCGCGGAATACGTCACTATGGATCGTCGTTAGCACTCATCGAGTGAGAGTGCCAGGAGGAAGACAAGTGCCGACCTACCAGTACCAGTGCACCGATTGCGGCGAGGGCCTCGAGGCGGTGCAGAAGTTCACCGATGACGCCCTGACCGTATGCCCCAGCTGTGACGGACGCCTGAAGAAGGTGTTCTCAGCGGTCGGCATCGTCTTCAAGGGTTCCGGCTTCTACCGCAACGACAGCCGCGGCTCGTCGTCGAGCAGCTCACCCGCGTCGACCTCCTCGTCGTCGACGGGCACGAAGTCCTCGTCGGACACGAAGGCGTCGACCCCTGCCGCCTCTTCGACGGCTTCCTCTTCGTCCTCCAGCACGTCGAGCGCCTCCGGCTCCGCAGCCTGATTCCGACGTTTCCGAGACCCCGCCCGGCACATGACCACGGCGGGGTTCTTGGCATGTGCGCCTGCGGCTACTGTGATCGCCATGGCGACCAAGTCGAACGCAAGCGAAGCGGCCGGACCGGCGGAGATCGGTGTGATCGGCGGCTCGGGCTTCTACTCCTTCCTGGAGGACGTCACCGAGATCGAGGTCGAGACCCCTTATGGTCCGCCCAGCGACTCCCTGTTCATCGGTGACGTCGCCGGACGGCGGGTCGCCTTCCTGCCCCGTCACGGGCGGGGCCACCACCTGCCGCCGCACCGCATCAACTACCGGGCCAACCTCTGGGCGCTACGTTCCGTCGGCGTCCGACAGGTGCTCGGCCCGTGCGCGGTCGGGGGCCTGGTGCCCGAGTACGGCCCCGGCACGCTGCTCGTGCCCGACCAGTTCGTGGACCGCACGAAGGCACGGGCGCAGACCTACTTCGACGGCCTGCCGCTGCCCGACCGGACCGTCCCCAACGTGGTGCACGTTTCGCCCGCCGATCCGTACTGCCCGCGAGGGCGCAGGACCGTGCTGGACGCAGCCCGCGGACGCGACTGGGAGCCGGTGGACGGCGGGACGCTGGTGGTCGTCGAGGGGCCCCGCTTCTCGACCCGGGCCGAGTCCCGGTGGCACGCGGCGATGGGCTGGTCGGTGGTCGGCATGACCGGGCATCCCGAGGCCGTCCTCGCCAGGGAACTCGAGCTCTGCTACACGTCGATCACACTGGTCACCGATCTGGACGCCGGCGCCGAAGCGGGCGAAGGCGTCTCGCACGAAGAGGTGCTGAAGGTGTTCGCGGCCAATGTCGACCGGTTGCGGACGGTCCTGTTCGACGCGGTGGCGGGTCTGCCGTCGAACGACGAGCGCGACTGCGCGTGCGGCGACGCGCTGGCGGGGATGGACCCCGGCATCCCGCTGCCATAGCGCGGGGTGCTCGCTTGCGGGACAGGGCTGGGCGGTCGATCGCGGGCCGGGCTTCGTAGTCGCGTCGCGGGAGTGCCGGATCGCGGCGCGCGCCGGGCTTCGTAGCAGCGTCGCGGGACTGCCGGATCGCGGCGCGCGCCGGGCTTCGTAGCAGCGTCGCGGGACTGCCGGATCGCGGCGCGCGCCGGGTTTCGTAGCAGCGTCGCGGGACTGCGAGGTCGCTGGATGCTCGCTCGCGGGGCACGGCTGCGCGGTGGATCGCGGGACCGGGCTTCGCGGTGGAGCCGCTGGGCGCGTGGTCGCGTCGCGGCCGCAGATCTCGGCGGGGCTGCGAGGTCTCGGGGCGGGGCGCTCGCGCTCGGACGCCCTTTCCGGCGAGCGACTTGTCCACATACATCGCACTGTCCACAGGCTTTGGCGGGCCTGCGCCGGAACGTGGATCGTGGTGAGCGGTCGGTCACGGGCGCAGGGCCCGGGCCACTCTCGCGACAGGCGGTGCGACATGTCCTTCGCTCACTCCTCCCCTCCCTCTTCTCCCGCGCCGGAGCCCCTGGGCGTACCGCCGTTCGCGCCGCTGCGGGTCCGCGGCGGGGCGCAGCGGCTTCGCCGGGCGTTGTGGCGGCAGCGGCGAACCATGGCCGCGGGCCTGGCGGTGACGGCCGCGGCGCTCGCCGCGTCGACGGCCCGGGGAGCGGACGTCACGGGCGGGCCGGCGCAGCAGGGCCGGGGCGGTCCGGGCGCCGGCGTGCCTGCTGCCGCGTCCCCGGCACGCGAACCGCGTCCTGCCACCGAGCTGGTGTCCGCGCCCGTGCGCATCGCTGACGCCGCGACGGTGCGGCTCCTGCGGCCCGGGGACCGCGTCGACGTCATCGCGGCCGCCGACCCTCCTACGGCCGGAGGCGAGGGGGCGGTTGCGGCGAAGGTCGTGGCATCGGGGGTCCGGGTGACCGAGGTTCCGGCCGGGACGGAGGACTCCGCGGACGGCGGCGCCCTCGTCGTGCTCTCCGTACCGCGCGCCACGGCTGCGGAGCTGGCGGGCGCCGGTGCGACCTCCCGCTTGGTGGTGACGGTGTGCTGACTCGCACTGACGTAGCGCCGGGTAACCCCATGGCGGCTGCGGATTGGACAAGGAGACCGGGCGCTGCCGTAAGTTGCCGAGCCGTCCCCCTTCTTTACTACATGTATGAAGAGAGGCTCATTCGTGAGCGACAAGAAGCCGAGCGTCCTCGAAGGCTTCAAAGCCTTCCTGCTCCGTGGCAACGTGATCGACCTCGCGGTCGCCGTCGTCATCGGTGCCGCTTTCACCAACATCGTGAACGCCGTGGTGAAGGGCGTGATCAACCCGCTGGTCGGGGCGTTCGGAACGAAGGACCTGGATGCCTACAGCTCCTGCCTGAAGGCCCCGTGCGAGGTCGGCCCCGACGGCGAGATGCAGGGCATCCAGATCATGTGGGGATCGGTGCTCGGCGCGACGCTCCAGTTCCTGATCACCGCCGTCGTCGTCTACTTCCTCATGGTGCTGCCCATGTCGAAGTACCTCGCCCGCCGTGCGGCGGCGCAGAAGGCGAAGGAAGGCGTGCAGGAGACGCTCGAAGTGACCGAGCTGGAAGTGCTGAAGGAGATCCGCGACGCCCTGGTGGCGCAGCGCCGTACCGGCTCGACGGCCGGCGACGACTCCGGTCCGGCCGGCACACCGGAGCCCGGCGTCGGTCGCTGACGCGGCCTACGGCCCCTGGGGGCTCGGGCCCGTACGGCTCAGATGTGGTGGGGCGGCTTCTCGTCGAGGAAGCGCGCGAGGTCGGCGGCGCTGTCACCGCTCGCCGGAGGCCGCTCACCCCACCCACGGTCCGTATCGTCCGCCGATTGCTGGTCCAGCGGATCGTCGAAGATCAGCCTCGGCTCGGGTCGTTGCTGTCCGGGCTGCTTCGCATCACGCGGTCCGGGGGTGGGGGCGGTCCTCATACCTCCAGGGTACGGCCGCGGCACCCCCCGCCGTCACCTGTCTTCCCTCCCTCTGACGGCCTCCCCTGTTCGGGCCGTGCAGCCACCCGACCCGGGAGCGACCCCGGATCCGGGCCGGGCGACGAACCCGGGTCCGACCGGGGCCCGGGTCCGGTGTCCCGCAGGTCGGCGCCGGCGAGCGTGGCCTGCCGCTGGCTCGCGGAAGGCGCCGCCGAGCGTGTGCCACCGCCGCGGACGGCACTCATCGACGCCGGAATCGCGAAGACCGGGCAGGGAATCGCGCGGTGACCGGGCACCGGATTCGAGAGCGGCTGGAGCACCGGTCGAGACCGGGCCGCGTGACTGCGCGACCGCCGCCGCGCACGGTCCGCCCAACTAACCTGGCAGACATGGTCGTTATGAAGAGGACTGACGGGCCGACCGACGGCCTCACGGATGTGGCGGGTCTGCGGGTCGGTCACGCACAGGTCGCCGGGGACGGTGCGCTCAGCGGCACCACCGTCGTCCTCGCACCCGAAGGCGGAGTGGTCGCGGCCGTGGACGTCAGAGGCGGTGGGCCCGGTACCCGGGAGACCGACGCACTCGATCCGCGCAATGTCGTCCAGCGCATCGAGGCGGTCGTCCTGACCGGAGGAAGCGCGTTCGGGCTCGAGTCGGCCGCCGGGGTGATGGCGTGGCTGGAGGAACAGGGCCGGGGCGTACGGGTCGGCCCGGACCCCTCGCAGGTCGTGCCCGTCGTGCCGGCGGCGTGCGTCTTCGACCTGGGGCGCGGTGGCGACTGGTCCGCGCGGCCGGACGCCTCTACAGGCCGGGCGGCAGTGGAGGCGGCTGCCGCCACCGACGAGGGCGCGCCGGTCGTGGCGGGAGCGGTCGGTGCCGGGACCGGCGCGGTGATCGGCCACTTCAAGGGCGGTGTCGGCACGGCAAGCACGGTCCTCGAGTCGGGCATCACCGTGGCAGCCCTGGTCGTGGCGAACGCGGTGGGCTCGGCCGTCGATCCCGGGACCGGCGCGCTGTACGGCGAGTTGATCACCGAGGGCGTGGACCGTGCGGCGCTGCCCTCCCCCGCGGTGCACACCGCTGCGCAGCTGCGCCTGACCGAGGCACGCGAGAAGAACGGGCCTCCTCCGCTGAACACCACCCTCGCCGTCGTGGCCACCGACGCCGATCTCACCCGTGCGCAGGCGCACAAGCTCGCGGGGACGGCGCACGACGGCATCGCGCGCGCTGTCCGCCCCGTGCACCTCCTCAACGACGGCGACACGGTGTTCGCGCTGGCCACAGGCTCGGTGGCGCTCGCCGAAGGAAATCCGCTCGCGCTGAACGACGTTCTCGCAGCGGGCGCCGACATGGTGACGCGGGCGATCGTGCACGCCGTGAGATCCGCCGCGAGCGTCGACGGACCGGGCGGCAGCTTCCCTTCGTACGGGGAGTTGTACGGCATCGACTGACGTATCGGACAGCCGAGTTGGGGGCGCGCGGGAACTTCTGCCACGCGCCCCTTCGTTTTACCCAACCCTGAAGCGCATTGTCGGACCGAAGCGCTACTTTTAGCAATCACCAAGTGACTTGTGGCGACGGCCTGGAGACCCCTCTTGAACGATCCGAACGATCCGTACGAGACAACCGAGACGCACCTCGAGCGACTCCTGGGTCGGGCGCTCAACTCCTTCGACCTGCCCGACGCTACGGTCGAGCGGCTCGGCTGCGCGCTGGCGCACGCCAGTTCACTGCACTCCTCGCACCACAGCGCGTCGCTGCACCGGGCCACCTACCGCCACGCCTATCTGCTGGCTGACGGCAGTTCGCTCGTGCTGTGGGAGCTCGTGCACAACACCGGACGCGACGGCACGGAGCAGCACGAGCTCTACGCGGAGGAGTCCGAGGCCCGGCTGGCGGCGTCCCGACTGCCCGCCGGTTTCCCCGGGTTCGCCGGTGCGGGGAGCGGCGCGGGCAGCGCACTCGAGCAGGAGCTCGGTATCGACCTGGACGCCGATCTGGAGCTGCTCGCCGCTCTGATGGCGCCGCCTCCAGCCCCGCTGCCCCCGATGTACGTCCCGGACGACTCTGCCGATCACGCCCGCCGGGTGCTGCGTCGCGCGGAGAACGCCGACCGGCCGGGCGACGAGACGGCTCGTCTGCTGCGCAGCGCCTTCGCCCACCACATCACTCAGGTCTTCGGGCGTCAGTTCCGGGTGGCCGGCAAGGACGCGGGCTTCACGCTCTACGAGCACGCCTTCCTGCTGCTCGACGGTACGGAGCGGAGCCTGTGGGAGGTCGAGCACACGGCGACGCCGGACGGACGCCACATGTGTGAGGTCTACGAGGCGGAGCAGGACGCTCGCGCGGCCATGGAGCTCCGTGCGCGCGTCCGCTAGCCGTCTCTGCCCCGGCGGACGCGCGTCCCGGTGGCCCGGGCGGTGCCGTGCTGCCTGCGAACGCAAGGTGCCCGCACCGCGGTGATCGCGGCGCGGGCACCCGGCGGACCGGTCAGCGTGAGAGGACCGGTTCCGCCTCCGGCTTCGCGAGCTGTCCCGTCGTGTCTTCCGCCGGAGCTCCGGTGCCCTCGTCCGTCACGACGCCCTCCGACACGGAGCCCTCCGACACGACGTCGTCCGTCGCGCCGCCCTCCATGTGCTGCTTCGGCCGGGCCGGCAGGGCGAACATCACCAGGAAGATGACGCCGAGCACTGCCGCGACCCACCACAGCGAGTTCTCGAAGGCCTGGGCGAAGGCGCTGCCGACGGTGTCGGGCGCGAGCTTCTCCTCGTCGATCGATCCGAAGAAGACCAGTGAGACGAGGCCGAGGCCGAGCGCGGTGCCCATCTGCCCGGTCGTGTTGATCAGTCCGGACGCCGATCCGGCGTGCTCGCGCGGGACTTCGGAGAGCACCGCGTCGGTCAGCGGCGCGACGATCAGGCCCATGCCCACACCCATGACGACCAGCGGCAGGATCATCTGCCAGGGCTGGACGGCCATGCCGTAACGGTCGGCCTCCCAGATGTAGAGGAGCAACCCGATGGCCATGGTGGCCGCGCCTGCCTGAAGCACCTTGCGGCCGAAGCGGGGCACCAGCAGTTGCACGGACATACCGGCCGCCGCGGAGACGGCGATGGAGAACGGGACTCCGGTCAGGCCGGCCTTCAGCGGGCTCCAGTCGAGCCCGGTCTGCATGTACAGCGTCCAGACGAGGAAGAAGATGCCCATCACGATGCCGAACGTGAGCTGTACGGCGATACCGGCGGCGAAGCTCTTCACCTTGAACAGCGACAGTTCGACCAGCGGCGAGCCGTCCTTGCGCGTCTTGTACTTCTCGTACGCGATGAAGGCGGCGAAGACGAGCAGGCTGCCGGCCATGCAGAGGTGGCCCCAGAGTGGCCAGTCGAGCTCGCGGCCCCGCGTGAGCGGGTAGACCAGCATCAGCAGGCCGAGCGTGACCAGCACGACGCCGACGAGGTCGAGCTTGAGGGCCTTCGGCGCACGGGACTCGAGAATGTACTTCCGCCCGAGGATCAGCCCCGCGATACCGACCGGCAGGTTGATCAGGAAGATCGGCCGCCATTCGAGGCCGAACAGGTTCCACTGCGTGAGCAGTGCACCGAGCAGCGGGCCGGACACCGCGCCCAGTCCGACGATGGCGCCGAACAGGCCGAAGACCTTGCCGCGTTCGTGCGCCGGGAAGGTGACGTGCACGATCGCGAGCACCTGCGGCACCATCATCGCGGCGGCCGAGCCCTGCAGCAGCCGTGAGGCGACGAGCATCTCCTCGTTGACGGCGAACCCGCAGAGGGCGGAGGCGAGCGTGAAGCCGGTGATACCGATGAGGAACAGCCGCTTGCGGCCGTATATGTCACCGAGCCGGCCGCCCGTGATCAGGCCGGCGGCGAAGGCCAGCGCGTATCCGGCGGTGATCCACTGGATCGCTCCGAACGACGCGCCGAGATCCCGCTCGATGCTGGGGATCGCGATGTTGACGATGGTGACGTCGACCAGGTCCATGAAGGCGGCGGTCATGACGATCGCCAGCGCGATCCATCGGCGGCGGTCATGGCCGGCGTCCGGCGCCACCTCGGTTACGGCTGCCGTTTCGGCTACGGCGGGCTGCTGTGAACTCATGACGAGGAATCTAGGACCCATATAGGCCAGAACATGTCCTAGATGGCGGGCATCCTGAGAAACATGACGGACACTCCGGCACGACTTCTGAATCTGCTCTCGCTCCTCCAGACGCCGCGTGAATGGCCCGGCAGCGAGCTGGCCGAGCGTCTCGACGTCAGCCCGCGCACCATCCGGCGCGACATCGACCGGCTGCGGGACCTCGGATATCCGGTCGAGGCCACCAAGGGCGCGGTCGGCGGATACCGGCTGGTCGCGGGCGCCGCGATGCCGCCGTTGCTGCTGGACGACGAGGAGGCCGTGGCGATCGCCGTCGGGCTGCGGGCCGGGGCGGGCCACGCGATCGAAGGCATCGAGGAGGCTTCCGTACGGGCGCTCGCCAAGCTCGAGCAGGTGCTGCCGTCCCGGCTGCGCCACCGGGTCACCACCCTCCAGGCGGCGACCCTGCCCCTGACGAGGGGCGACGGGGCCACGATCGATCCGCAGACCCTGACGGTCATCGCGAGCACGGTGACGGCGCGCGAGCGCCTCCGGTTCTGCTACCGGGCGGGGGACGGCGCGGAGACGCGGCGGCAGGTGGAGCCGTACCGCCTCGTCTCGACGGGCCGGCGGTGGTACCTGGTGGCGTACGACATGGGTCGCGAGGACTGGCGCACGTTCCGCGTCGACCGGGTGACGGAGCCGTTCGCGACAGGGGCCCGGTTCACGCCGCGCGAGATGCCCGGCGGGGACGCGGCGGAGCTGCTGAGCCACTCGATGTCGCGGCACCAGCAGGAGCACGAGGTCGATGTCAGCTTCGAGGCCCCGGCCTCGTTCGTGGCGGCCCGGCTGCCGGAGCACCTTGGCGCACCTGCGCCGACGGGCGAGAGCGCATGCCGACTCCGGGCGAGGTCGGCGGACTCGGTCGAGTGGCTGGCGCTGCGTCTGGCGCTGGTGGACTGCGAGTTCACCGTCCACGGCCCGCAGCCGCTGCGCGAGTACATGACGGACCTGGCGACACGGCTCGCCAGGGCCACAGACTGACGGGGCCACGGCCGACGGCCGGCGCGCCCGCTTCCGCGCACCGGTCATGGACGGGCCTGCCCGGGGGCGGACCGCCTCTCGGCCCCGGGCTCCTAGGCGGCCGGCTCGAAGCCCGTGTCGCGGGCCATCCGCTTGAGCTCGAGCAGCGCGTGCTTCTCGATCTGGCGGATCCGCTCCCGCGTCAGGCCGTGTTCCTTGCCGACCTCGGTCAGTGTCCGCTCCCTGCCGTCCTCGATCCCGTACCGCATGCGGATGATGGACGCGGTGCGGTTGTCCAGCTTGCCGATCAGGCCCTCCAGCTCCTCGCTGCGCAGCAGCGTGAGCACGGACTGCTCCGGCGACACGGCGGAGGTGTCCTCCAGCAGGTCACCGAACTGGGTCTCGCCGGCGTCGTCCACCGACATGTTCAGGCTGACCGGGTCACGGGCCCAGTCGAGGACGTCGATGACCCGCTCGGGCGTCGAGCCGAGCTCCTCGGCGATCTCCGACGGCTCGGGTTCCCGGCCGTTCTCCCGGTTGAACTCGCGCTGGACGCGACGGATGCGGCCCAGTTCCTCAACCAGGTGGACGGGGAGCCGGATGGTGCGGGACTGGTCGGCTATGGACCTGGTGATCGCCTGGCGGATCCACCAGGTCGCGTACGTGGAGAACTTGAATCCCTTGGCGTAGTCGAACTTCTCGACAGCGCGGACCAGGCCTGCGTTCCCTTCCTGGATCAGGTCGAGCAACGGCAGCCCGCTGCGCGGATAACGCCGGGCGACGGCCACGACGAGACGCAGATTCGAGCGGATGAAGATGTCCTTGGCACGCTCGCCGGCCTCAGCCAGCGCCTCCAGCTCCTCCCGCGTGGCTCCGCCGGCTTCGCTGTCTACTTCCTTGTCGAGGATCTGACGGGCGTAGACACCCGCCTCGATGGTCTGGGACAGCTCGACTTCCTTGGCGGCGTCGAGCAGCGGCGTGCGCGCAATCTCGTCGAGGTACATGCCGACCAGGTCGCGATCGGCGATCTCCCCGCCCACGGCGCGAACACTGCTTGCCCTGTCGGTCGCCCCACCAGAGTCGGACTGACGGCGGGCGACGGCACGGGTTGCCATGCGAGCTCCCTTGCTGAGTAGGTCGCGACACCCTCCCGGGTGCCCTGCATCCGAAGGAAACAACGACTGGAATCCGGACAGAATTCCCATCAGGTGCGTCGATTTCCGCGATCATGCAGTACCCTGTCCGGCCGACCCAGGAGGACGGATGCTGCCGGAACAGGCGGAGGTGCAGGTCAGGCCGGGCGCGGAAGCCGACCTCGAAGCCCTCACAGACATCTACAACCATTACGTCCGTGAGACCCCGATCACTTTCGACACCGCGGTTTTCACCCTTGAGCAGCGCCGCTCATGGCTGCACTCCCACCCTGAAGACGGCCCGCACCGCCTTCTGGTTGCTCAGGATGTCCGGTTTGCCGGACCGAATCCTTCGGACCACCCGACACGACCGGACCACCCGACACGACCGGACCGACCGGCGCACGGGATCCTGGGCTACGCCACCAGCAGCCCCTTCCGCCCCAAGGCGGCCTACTCCACGTCCGTCGAGGTCAGCGTCTACTGCGCGCCGCAGGCCGCCGGACGCGGCATCGGCACCCTGCTCTACAAGGCGCTCTTCGAGGCCCTGGCGGATGAGGACGTACACCGGGCCTACGCCGGCGTCGCCCTGCCGAACGACGCATCCGTCCGGCTGCACACCCGCTTCGGGTTCCGCCACATCGGCACGTACGGGGAGGTCGGGCGGAAGTTCGGCCGGTACTGGGACGTGGCCTGGTTCGAGAAGCACCTGGACTGAGCCCGCCCGCCGCCGCCGGACGCCTGGCCGGCGGCGGCCGTGGGAGGACACAGCGGAGCGGGCCGGCGCGGTGCGGGCGTCAGCCGAACTGCACGGACCGCTTCGCCAGTCCCATCCAGAAGCCGTCGATCACGCTCCGGCCGTTGCCGATCTCCGCCTCCGACGCCCCGATGGTGACGAACAGTGGCGCGAAGTGCTCGGTCCGCGGGTGGGCCAGTCGCCCGGCGGGGGCCTTGTTCTCGAAGTCGAGCAGGGCGTCGACGTCGGCGTCCGCCAGCGCCCGCTGCCCCCAGTCGTCGAACTCGGTGGACCAGCCGGGCGTTCCGTCGTGCCGCAGCGCCGCCAGGTTGTGCGTGAAGAAGCCGCTGCCGACGATCAGCACGCCCTCGTCCCGCAGCGGGGCGAGCCTGCGCCCGATCTCGAGCAGCTTCTGCGGGTCGAGCGTGGGCATGGAGATCTGCAGCACCGGGATGTCCGCGTCCGGATACATCTCCACCAGCGGGACGTACGCGCCGTGGTCGAGCCCCCGGTCGGGGATGTCCTGCACCGGCGCACCGGCGCGGCGGAGCAGTTTGCGTACGGAGTCGGCGAGTCCGGGAGCTCCGGGCGCGTCGTAGCGGACGCGGTAGTAGTGCTCGGGGAAGCCCCAGAAGTCGTAGACCAGCGGCATGGTCCTGGTCGCGCCGAGGGCGAGGGGCGCCTCCTCCCAGTGCGCGGAGACCATCAGGATCGCCTTGGGCCTGGGCAGCGCGTCGGACCAGGCGGCGAGCTGGCCGGGCCAGAGCGGGTCGTCGGCCAGGGGCGGGGCGCCGTGGGAGAGGTAGAGCGCGGGCATGCGCGGCGCGTCGGGGGTGGTGGATGCGGGGGTGGCGTTCATGGCTGGCGGCTCCCGGTCTGCTGAACCCGGTCGGCTGACCCGGCGTACTGGAAGCTTGAACTTTCAAGCTGATTCGATCCTAGACCCAGATAGTTCAACTTTCAAGAACAGGGTCGTAGAGTGGATACATGAACAGGGCACTCAATGGTGAGGGCGGTCAGGAACCACGCTGGCTGAGCGACGAGGAGCAGCGGGTGTGGCGCTCCTACCTCCACGCCACCACCCTCCTCGAGGACCACCTCGACCGCCAGTTGCAGCGCGACGCGGGCATGCCGCACATCTACTACGGCCTGCTCGTCCAGCTCTCCCAGGCACCTCGCCGCCGCAAGCGGATGACCGAGCTGGCCATCGACGCGAAGATCACCCGGTCCCGGCTCTCGCACGCGATAGCCCGGCTGGAGAAGAATGGCTGGGTCCGGCGGGAGGACTGCCCCTCCGACAAGCGCGGGCAGAACGCCGTACTGACGGAGGAGGGCTTCGGGGTCCTCCGGCGGACCGCGCCGGGCCATGTCGAAGCCGTGCGCCAGGCGATGTTCGACCGGCTCACACCGGAACAGGTCGCACAGCTCGGCGAGATCATGCAGGTCATGGCGGAAGGGCTGCAGCCCCAGGACACCGGAGCGGACCTGCCCTGGCTCAGGTGACCCACGCGGGCGCCGCCCGACCCAGGTGACCGGCCGGCGCAGGGCGCCCGCCCGGCGCCCGGCTCGGACCTGCCGGGCGCAGGGCCCGTCCGGCTCGGGTGATCGGCAC
>NZ_JBSGZJ010000062.1:0-23287 GCF_053610925.1 Streptomyces sp. NPDC054847
CTCGGGCGCCGGGACCCCTTCCTGTCAGCGGGTCCCCGCAGAAGCGGCAGCACAAGGAGGCACCCGCAAGTCCGCGCGGGCATCCGCGCCGGTTCCCGCGCGGGGCGTACGACGGGCGCATCTCCGGATCCCTCCCCTGCCCTCAGTGGGGGTCCCCACCCCCCGGGCCGTGGTCATATGCCTCAGCCTCAGGGTGGCACGCGATTGCCCCGGCCGCTGCCATTCCGGACGGAAAACGGTTTCATCCATGTGAAAAAACGGACCGGCCCCGCCCCCTCCGGGGAGGGGACGAGACCGGCCGGGACGCAAAGCAGCGCGGACAAGCAGCGCTTCAGCACGACAGCGCTACCGGCGTCGACGCTCAAGAGCCGCTCCCACCTCCAGGGCGTCGGCGCCTCATGACGTCAGCGCCCCGAGACGCTTCCGTCCCAGGGCGTCGGCATCTCACGGCGTCGGCGCCCCAAAACGTCAGGGTCTCAAGACGTCGGCGCCGCAAGACGTCGGCGACTCAGCGCTTCGCGACGAACACGTGAGAAGCCACCTCCGCGTCCAGTTCCGCCGCCTCACCGCTGCTGCCGACGAGCACACCGCCCGCCGACTCCGTCACGCTCACCACGGAACCGGGCTGCACGCCCGCGCGCCGCAGCGTGTACATCAGCTGGGCGTCGGTCTGGATCGGCTCGCCGATCCGCCGCACGACGACCGTCTTGCCGTCCGCACCCGGGTCCAGCTCGGCCAGGGAGACCATGCTGTCGTCCAGGAACGGGTCGGCCTCGGCCTTCTCCCCCAGCTCCTCCAGGCCCGGGATCGGATTCCCGTACGGAGACTCCGTCGGGTGACGCAGCAGCTCCAGCACCCGCCGCTCCACCGCCTCGCTCATCACGTGCTCCCAGCGGCAGGCCTCCGCGTGGACCTGCTCCCACTCCAGCCCGATCACGTCGACGAGCAGACACTCGGCGAGCCGGTGCTTGCGCATCACGCGTGTGGCCAGCTGCCGGCCTTCGCCGGTCAGTTCCAGATGCCGGTCGCCGGCCACCGTCACCAGTCCGTCGCGCTCCATGCGCGCCACGGTCTGGCTGACCGTCGGACCGCTCTGGTCGAGCCGCTCCGCGATCCGGGCCCGCATGGGCACCACACCTTCCTCCTCGAGCTCGAGGATGGTGCGGAGATACATCTCCGTCGTGTCGATCAGTCCGGACATACGTGCCCCTCGATGCTGTGACTTGAAATCAGTCGTTCGCTGGCCCCAGGTCAATTCTTGCGCATCGCGCCGACAACCGTGCCCGGCTCTGCCAGGGCCGTATTGACAGGGCAATGGTCCAGACCGCAACGTGATCCGCGACACGGGTACCACCGGTATTCCCCCCACCCTGCGGAAAGGGCTCGGCGATGAGCGAGAGCAAGCTGGCCGGTCAGTTCTTCGACGCCGCGATCGGTCTGCTGCAGCACGTGCGGGACGAGGAGTCCCGGAACATCGCGGCCGCCGGCGCGGCCGTCGCAGACACCGTGGAAGCGGGCGGACGGCTCTTCGCGTTCGGTGCCGGGCACTCCTCGCTCGCCGCACAGGACGTCGTCTACCGGGCCGGCGGCCTCGCCGTGATGAACCTGCTCGCCGTCCCCGGCGTCGTCGGCGTCGACGTCATGCCCGCCACGCTCGGCTCAGCGCTCGAGCGCGTCGACGGGCTCGCGGGCGCGGTGCTCGACTCCAGCCCCGCGCGGGCCGGCGATCTGCTCGTGATCATCTCCCTCTCGGGCCGCAACGCGCTGCCCGTCGAGATGGCCATGAACGCCCGCGCCCTCGGCCTCACGGTCATCGGTGTGACCTCCGTCGCCTACGCCACGGAGACGAAGTCCCGCCACGCGTCCGGCACGTTCCTCAAGGACCACTGCGACATCGTGCTCGACTCCCACATCGCCGTCGGTGACGCGGAGCTGACCCACCCGGGCATCGAGGCGCCGTTCGCCCCCGCCTCTACCGTCGTGACCAGCGCGCTCATGCAGGCGACGATGGCAGCCGCAGCGGAGCAGCTCGCCGATCGGGGCATCGAGCCGCCGCTGCTGCGCTCGGGCAACGTCGACGGCGGGCACGAGTGGAACGGCCGCGTGATGGCCGAGTACCGGGACCGCATCTTCTTCCGGCACTGAGGCGAACGGCCCGGGCAGCCGGCCGCCCGGCCGGCGGCCTCAGTCGCCCGTCGACTGCGCCAGGTCCAGTGCCGAGGCCGTGAGCACCGCGACGCTCTCCGCGTACACGGCGTCCGGGCGCTCGAACGCAGGACGGGCCGCGCCGCGCAGGAAGGTCAGCACGCCGACCGTCCGGCCGCGGCTGCGCAGCACCGTGCACAGGGCGTGCGCCGCGTCCTCGGGCCACTGCCGGCGCTCCGCCCACTCCCCGGGCGTGCCCTCCGCGCCCGCGCTCGCCCGCACCGAGCCGAGCCGCTCCACGGCCTGGAGCGCCGGGTGCCCGGGCGCGTACCGCACCGGAAGCCCGCCGCCCGCCACTCCCGCGGCGGGGCCGGGCGCGCCGGCCGGTGACGCGACGGCCCGCACCAGACGTTCCCCGCCGCCCTCAGTACCGTCGCCGTCCCCGCCGCCGCCCTCGGTCACGTCGAGCAGGGCGTGGTCGGCGAAACCCGCCAGCGCGAAGTCGAGATAAGCGGTCGCCGCCTCCAGCGGGTCCTCGCACTCGGAGGCCGCACGCCCCGCCCGGTGCAGCTGACTCGACCTGAACCGCAGCCGGTTCGCCTCCTGCTCCGCCAGCTTGGCGTCGGTCACGTCGTGGAACAGCCACCCCACCCCGAGCGGAACCGGCTCCTCCGCCAGCGGGGAGGCGAGCCGCACGAACCCGCTGCGCCAGCAGCGCCGTTGCTCCCGCCCGCCGGTCGACGCGACGGCCACCCACAGGTCCACCAGACCCCGCGGCGCGCCCTCCGCCAGCACATGGTGCAGCGCGCCCTCGAGCTCCTCCACGCCCTGCTCCAGCAGCTCGCCGAGCGGCCGCCCGAGCGCGGACGTACGGCCCGCCGCGAGCGCACGGGCCGCCTCGCCGTTGACGACGGCGGGCCGCAGATCCACGTCGACCAGCACGACGCCCCACGACGCCTCCTCGAAGAGCGCCTCGCTCAGCGCGATGGACCGCTCGAGGTCGATCTGGGTGTGCACCTCGCTGAAGGCGCAGTAGACCCCGGCCGGCTTGCCGTCCCCGCCCAGCACCCGCGCGGACTGGGTCCGTACGAGCACCCGCCCGCCGTCCTTCCGCAGCAGCGCGAACTCGTGCACCTGCCGGCCCGGCGCCTCCATCGCGGCCATCAGCCGGCCCTGCACCTCGGCCGCGTCCGCGCTGCGCACGGCCCACCCGGCGAAACCCCGCCGCCCGACGGCCTCCCGCGCCGACCAGCCGAGTATCCGCTCCGCCTCGCGGTTCCAGTGCGTCACGACCCCCGCGGCGTCGAAGGCGCACAGCGCGGCGTCCATGCCGTCGAGCAGCGCCGCGAGCAGATCCGCCCCCGGCGGCCCCGGCTCCCGCCCGCCGGCACCGGGCGCGTCGGTGATCTCACTCCTGGAAGCACTCATCCCGGGACCCCCTGCAGGACGTGTCCACGTGTGCTGATGCCCGTCACGACCATTCAACTTCAACGTGACGCACAACACATACGGTTCCCGGAAATCATTGCGCCGGGACGGCCCCGGCCGACACGCGGGTGAGGGGCAGCTCACTCAGCGGCGCGAGCTGCCCATCACCACGGCCGTGCGGGAACTCTCGGCAGACCACGCCATATGCGCGGCCTCTACCACCGATTCCAGACCTAGGAGGCCGCAATTGTTCGTATGCCACACCTTTGTGCGATGAAAGCTTCCATCCCAGCACTCGTCCGACGCCGCCGGGTTAGCTTCGACGTGATTTCGGACTCGTGAGGTCACTCGCTCCCAGCACACACCGGCTGCGCCGGTGTGCCTTCGAGTGACCAGCCCCAGTCATCGTGATCGCCAGATCGAGGACGGTGCACCTGATGACTACGTTTTCTGTAGGCGAGCAGACCCACCGGGCTGTGCTTCCTCAGCAGCCCGCACTGGAATCCGTGGGAGCAGACACCCCTGGGAGCAGGGACGAAACGGCTCACGGACTTCCCGTCGCGCAACGGGAGACCGGCAGGGAACATGGGCGAGGGGAGACCGCCGGCGACAGCACCGGGTCCCGGCGGCGACACGCCGATCAGGCAGTGACCGGGAGCGGTGACGCTCCCACCCGAAGCAAGGGATACAGCGGTGGGGCAGGCTCCGGGCGGGTGTTCGTCCTCGCTCGGGACGGCAGCCCGCTCATGCCCTGCCACCCCGCCCGCGCACGCGAGCTGCTGAGGAGATCCCGGGCCGTCGTCGTGCGCCTCGCGCCGTTCACCATCCGGCTCAAAGATCGCGTCCGTGCTCAGTCGGAGGTCAGTGGTGTGCAACTGCGTATCGATCCCGGGTCCAAAGGCACCGGCATCGCCGTCACCGACACAAAGGCCGAGAAAGCCCATGACGGCAGCACGATGACGGTACGGCGTGGTCTTGTCGCCGTTGAGCTCCTGCACAGAGGAGAACAGATCCGTAAGGCCATGGCCCAGCGTGCGGGCTACCGCCGCCGGCGCCGTTCAGCGAACTGCCGCTACCGAGCCCCGCGGTACCGAAACCGTGCCCGCCCGAAGGGTTGGCTGGCCCCGTCGCTCCAGCACAGAGTCGACTCCGTCGCGTCCGTGGCGGACCGCCTGTGCCGGCTTGCCCCCGTGACCGAGGTCCACATGGAGCTTGCGGCGTTCAACACGCACGCCATGAGCGAAGGCAGAGGCCTCAGCGCGGTCGAGTACCGCAAGGGCACGCTCGCCGGGACCGAGATCCGTGAGTACCTGCTGGCCAAGTGGAAACGATCTTGCGCCTATTGCGGGGCCTCGGGGGTACCGCTGAACGTCGAACACATTCGCTCCCGAAGCCGCGGCGGTTCCAGCCGGCTCTCGAACCTGACACTCGCCTGCGTCCCCTGCAATCAGGCCAAGGGTGCTACCCCTGCCGAGGAATTTCTTGCTTCTTCTCCGGAACGCCTGGAGCGGATCCTCCGCGACGTCAGAATGCCACTGCACGATGCGGCGGCAATGAACGCGACTCGTGGACGGCTGATCAGTGCACTCGAGCACCTGGGACCGCCGGTGCACACATGGACCGGTGCCCGCACGAAGTGGAATCGCGAGGCCATGGGACTGAGCAAGTCCCATACGCTCGACGCACTCTCCGTCGGGAGGCTGGACCACGAGAACGGCGACACCATCGTCCGTGTGTGCGCCCAGGTTCTCGTCATCAAGGCGGCAGGCAGAGGTGCGTACGCCCGCACGACGCCGGACCGGTTCGGCTTTCCCCGCCTCAGGCGTCCGCGCCGCAAGAGGCACTGCGGATTCGTCACGGGCGATTTGGTTCGTGCCACCGTCCCGGCAGGCCGCTGGAAAGGCACATGGTCCGGGCGGCTCGCCACCCGGACCACGGGCCATCACAGCCTCACGACTCCGCAGGGGCGCTTCAACGTCTCGTACAGGAACCTGCGGCTCCTGCAGAGGGCGGACGGCTATGCCTACAGCGTCCGACAGGAACTTCAAAAAATGGGTTGATCCCGGCAGCCGAGGCTTTTTAAGGTGTGTGCACGCTCAGAAAGGAGGTGATCCGGAAGTGATTTCTTACCGGACAAGCGAGGTGGCTGCGGGCTGACGCCTGCCGTCGCACTCTGTGCACCTCGGCAGTCGTCTGCCGAAACCCAAGCAGTCACCCGACCCGTGGGCCGCCGGTAAGTCCGGCCGGCTCCCTCCGTCCGGACGGAGGGACCAAAGGCCCACGGGTCGTCTGCGTTTCCAGGGGCCGGCGCCCGCTCAGGGGGCGAGCCGTTCGATCGTCCAGCCGACGTCCGTGCGGACGTACCGCAGCCGGTCGTGGAGGCGGTTCTCGTGGCCCTGCCAGAACTCCACCGCGTCGGGTACGACCCGGATGCCGCCCCAGTGGGCGGGCGCGGGAACCTGGGCGCCCTCGGGGTAGCGGGCGGACAGTTCCTCGTACCGGCGCAGCAGTTCCTCGCGGGAAGAGATCACCCGGGACTGGTCGCTCGCCCAGGCGCCGAGCTGGGAGCCGTGCGGGCGGGTGCGGAAGTAGGCGGCGGTCTCGTCGCGGCCGATGCGGGCGGCCCGGCCGGTGACGATGATCTGGCGCTCGAGCGGGTGCCACGGGAAGAGCAGCGAGACGTGCGGGTTGGCGTCGATCTCACGGCCCTTCCGCGAGTCGTAGTTGGTGAAGAAGACGAAGCCGCGTGCGTCGTACTGCTTCAGCAGCACCGTGCGCGAGGAGGGCCGGCCGTCGGGTGTCGCCGTCGAGACGATCATCGCGTTGGGCTCCAGCAGGGCGGCCGCGGCGGCCTCGGCGAACCACTGCGCGAACTGTTCCATGGGGCCGGCGGCCAGCGCGTCCTCGTCGAGCGGTGTCGAGCGGTACTGCTCGCGCATGACGGCCGGGTCCGGGACGACGAGTTCCGTCTCTGCAGGGTGGGGCACGGGCAGGCCCGCGACGGTCACGTCCGAGGGGCGGGGTTCGGGAGCGGCGGCGTGGTCGGTCACAACGCCATCCTGCCGTAGGGACCGAGTTTGCCCGGCACGGAGTGCCGTCAATCCTCCTCGGGCGAAATGGGGCAGTGTGCCGGATGTCACGCTTCCCCGCATCGGCCGGACCCGCCAAAATCTTGGGTCCGGCCACTGTGGCCTCCATACACCAGGGGATATCGTGCCTGCCTCCCCGGCGGTTGGGTGACCACCGGCCGCACGGGGCATCACGGGAGTGTCCGACCTGTCCGTCGGCCGCCGTTATGCCGCACCCCTTTGCCGCAAACGTCTTGCCGCACACGTCTTGAGGAGCCGCCTGATGTCCGACTTCGTACCTGGACTCGAGGGAGTCGTCGCGTTCGAGACGGAGATCGCCGAACCGGACAAGGAGGGCGGCTCGCTCCGCTACCGGGGCGTCGACATCGAGGAACTGGTCGGGCACGTGTCTTTCGGGAACGTGTGGGGCCTGCTCGTCGACGGCGCCTTCAATCCGGGTCTGCCGCCGGCAGAACCGTTTCCGATCCCGGTGCACTCCGGCGACATCCGGGTCGACGTGCAGTCGGCGCTGGCGATGCTCGCCCCTGTGTGGGGTCTCAAACCGCTCCTCGACATCGATGAGGCGCAGGCCCGTGACGACCTGGCGCGGGCGGCCGTGATGGCGCTCTCGTACGTGGCACAGAGTGCCCGTGGCCAGGGTCTGCCGATGGTTCCGCAGAGCGAGATCGACAAGGCGGAGTCCATCGTCGAGCGGTTCATGATCCGCTGGCGCGGCGAGCCCGACCCGCGGCATGTCAAGGCCGTCGACGCGTACTGGACGTCGGCCGCGGAGCACGGCATGAACGCCTCCACCTTCACGGCCCGTGTGATCGCGTCCACCGGCGCGGACGTCGCGGCGGCGCTGTCGGGCGCGGTGGGCGCGATGTCCGGTCCGCTGCACGGCGGGGCGCCGTCCCGGGTCCTCGGCATGATCGAGGAGATCGAGCGGACCGGTGACGCGACGGCGTACGTGAAGCGTGCCCTGGACAAGGGCGAGCGGCTGATGGGCTTCGGGCACCGGGTCTACCGCGCGGAGGACCCGCGGGCCCGTGTGCTGCGCCGTACGGCGAAGGAGCTGGCCGCGCCGCGCTTCGAGGTGGCGGAGGCTCTGGAGAAGGCGGCGCTGGAGGAGTTGCACAACCGCCGCCCGGACCGGGTGCTGGCGACCAACGTCGAGTTCTGGGCCGCGATCATGCTGGACTTCGCGGAGGTCCCGGCGCACATGTTCACGTCGATGTTCACGTGTGCCCGTACGGCCGGCTGGTCGGCGCACATCCTGGAGCAGAAGCGCACGGGCCGGTTGGTGCGTCCCTCGGCGCGTTATGTGGGCCCGGGGGCCCGCAGCCCGCGTGAGATCTCCGGCTACGAGGACATCGTGGGCTGACGGCGGGCGGCTCTGCCGGTCGCAGGCCGCCGGGCGGGGTGTGCGCCGCGCCTCCGCCCGGCCTCAGCCGAGCGCCTCCTCGACCAGCGCCGCCCACTGCGCCACGACCCGTTCCCGGCGGGCCGCGTCGTCGGTGAGGAGGTTGGCGAGGCCCAGGCCGCGGGCCATGTCCAGCAGGCCCTGCACGGTTTCGCGGACGCCCGGGCGGGACTCGTCCGCGTTCAGCAGGCGGACGGCGATGCGGTGGGTCTCGCGGCCGACCTTCGCCTCCAGTTCGGTGACCCTGGGGCGCAGCTGCTCCTCGTTGGAGGCGGCCACCCACAGGTGGAGCGCGGCCCGGAACAGCGGCCCGGTGTAGAGGTCGACGAGTGCCGCGACGACGGCGGCGCGGTCCTGCGACGGGAGGTCCCGCAGTGCTTGCGAGCGTTCCTGGGCCACGTATTCGACGGCGGCCGTGAACAGGTCCTCGCGGGTCGGGAAGTGGTGCTGTGCCGCCCCGCGTGAGACGCCGGCCCGTTCGGCCACCACGGAGACCGTGGAGCCTGCCCAGCCGACCTCGGCCAGGCAGGCCACCGCGGCCTCCAGCAGCCGCTGCCGGGTGGCCCGGCTGCGGTCCTGCTTGGGGGCCTTGGCGGTCGGTGGCGTCACAACACCCATGCGGGGTCCCGTCGTTCGAGGAAGGCCGTCATCCCTTCGCGCGCCTCGGACGATGCGAACAGCGACGCCGAGCGCTGGACCAGGTCCTCCGCGTCGCGGTCGAAGGTTTCCAGCACCCTAGCCGTGACCAGTTCCTTCGATGCCGCCAGCCCCTGGGGGGAGGCCCTGCGCAGTCCGTCGAGGAGCGGCGCGAGGGCCGTGTCGACGTCGTCCGCGGTGAGGGTGAGCAGCCCGGTGCGGGCGGCTTCCGCCGCGTCGAAGCGTTCCCCGGTGAGGTAGTAGCGTCCGGCGGCCCGCGGGTCCATGCGGGGCAGCAGCGGCAGGGAGATGACGGCGGGTGCGACGGCGATGCGCACTTCGGTGAAGGCGAAGTCGGAGTCGCTGCTGGCGGCGGCGATGTCGCATGCGCCGACGAGGCCGAGGCCTCCGGCCCGCACATGGCCGGCGATCCTCGCCACCACGGGCTTGGGCAGTGACACGATCTGCCGGAGCAGTCCGACGAACGTGTACGGGTTGGGCGGTGACTTGAGGTCGGCGCCGGCGCTGAACGTGGAGCCGGTGTGCGTGAGGACGACGGCGCGTACGTCCTCGTCGTGGGCGCACTTGCCGAGCGCTTCCGTGAGTTCGCCGACGAGCCTCGCCGTCAGGGCGTTGCGGTTGGCCGGCGAGTCCAGGGTCAGGGTGGTGATGCCGCGCTCGTGCGTGGTGGCGATGGTCACGTGCTACTGCTCCTTCGTACCGTTCTCGCGGACCCGCAGTTCCCGTCGGAGGATCTTCCCGGACGCGGCGCGGGGGACGGCGTCGATGAACTCGACGCGGCGGACCTTCTTGTACGGGGACACCTGGGCGGCGACGAAGTCGAGGACGTCCTCCTCTTTCAGGTGTTCGGTGCCCGGCTGCCGTACGACGTACGCCTTCGGGATCTCGTTGCCGTCGTCGTCGATGACGCCGATGACCGCCGCGTCCGCGATCGCTTGGTGGGTGAGCAGCAGCGCCTCCAGCTCTGCGGGGGCGACCTGGTAGCCCTTGTACTTGATGAGTTCCTTGACGCGGTCGACGACGAACAGCCAGCCGTCGTCGTCGACGCGCCCGACGTCGCCGGTGTGGACCCAGCCGTCGGCGTCGATCATCGCGGCGGTGGCGTCGGGGCGGCCGAGGTAGCCCTTCATCACCTGCGGTCCGCGGATGGCGATCTCGCCTTCTTCTCCGGTGCCCAGTTCCCTGCCGGAGCCGTCGAGGTCGAGGATGCGCATCTCGGTGCCGGGCAGCAGGAGGCCCACGGTGCCGGGTGGTGGGTTCTGGGCGGTGAGGGGTACGACGTGGGTGCCCGGTGAGAGCTCCGTCATGCCGTAGGCCTGCCGTACCGGCGGCAGCCCGAGCCGTTTCGAGCATGCCTCCGCGAGGCTCGCGTCGAGCGGGGCGGCGGCGCTGAGGATGTACTCCAGCGACGAGAGGTCGTAGGAGGCGACCGCCGGGTGCTTGGCGAGCGCGAGGACGATGGGCGGGGCGACGTACAGCCCGTTGATGCGGTGTTCCTGGATCGCGCCGAGGAAGGTGTCGAGCTCGAAGCGGGGCAGGACGACGACCGTCGCGCCCTGTTTGAGCGGGGCGTTCATCAGGGCGGTGAGCCCGTAGATGTGGAAGAAGGGCAGGACGGCCAGGATGCGGTGCCCGGGTCCCGCCGGGGCGACCGGTTCTAGCTGCGCCAGGTTGGTGGCGATGGACCGGTGGGTGAGCATCACGCCTTTGGGGACGCCGGTCGTGCCGGACGAGTACGGCAGGGCGGCGACGTCGTTGGACGGGTCGATGGTGATGTCGGGCTCCGGCGCGGTGGAGCCGAGCATGTCGAGGACGCTGACGTGTCCGTCGGCGCGGTCGCAGACGAAGATCTCCTCGATCCCCGCGGCGAGTTCGGCGGCCCGGCGGGCCACCTCCAGCAGCGGGGAGACGGTGACGATCCAGCGGGCGGAGGAGTCGCGCAGCTGCTTGGCGAACTCCTCCGCCGTGGCCAGCGGATGGACGGTGGTGACGGCGGCGCCGGCGCGGGTGGCTCCGTAGAACACGGCCGGGTAGGCGACCGTGTTGGGGCTGTGCAGTGCCAGGACGTCGCCCTTGCGCAGGCCGGCGTCCGCGAGCGCGGCGGCGATGCGCCGGTGGAACAGGTCGAGTTGCCCGTAGGTGACGGTGGTGCCGTTCACTCCGTCGACGAGGGCGACGGTGTCTCCGTACTCGGCGGCTCTTCCGAGCACGCTCTCGTGGATGGGTTCGACGACTGCCGGGACATCTGCGTAGCTGCTGCGGAACACCATGTGTGCGCTCCCTCGGCGTGTGTGGACGGCCAGAATGTCGTCTCTCAGTACGACTTGGGGAGACCCAGGGACTGGTGGGACACGTAGTTCAGGATCATTTCGCGGCTGACCGGGGCGATCCGTGCGACGCGGGCGGCCGCGATGAGCTTGGCGAGGCCGTACTCGCGTGTGAGTCCGTTGCCGCCGAGGGTGTGGACCGCCTGGTCGACCGCTTTCACACATGCCTCACCGGCGGCGTACTTGGCCATGTTCGCGGCCTCGCCGGCGCCGATGTCGTCGCCGGCGTCGTACAGGGCGGCGGCCTTCTGCATCATCAGCTTCGCGAGCTCGAGTTCGATGTGGGCCTGTGCGAGGGGGTGGGCGACGGCCTGGTGGGCGCCGATGGGTGCCTTCCAGACCTGGCGGGTCTTCGCGTACTCGACGGCCTGGGTGAGGGCGTAGCGGCCCATGCCGATGGCGAAGGCGGCGGTCATGATGCGTTCGGGGTTGAGCCCGGCGAACAGCTGGAGCAGGCCCGCGTCCTCTCCCCCACAGCCTTCGGCGTGGGAGGTACCCCCACCGACGAGCGAGTCGGCGGGAAGCCGTACGTCGTCGAGCACCAGCTCGAACTGCTTCTCCTGCGCCTGGAGTTCCATGTCGATCACCGACCGGCTGAAGCCTTCGGCGTCGCGGGGGACGATGAACAGGCACGGCTTGAGACTGCCCGTCCGAGCGTCCTCCGTGCGGCCGACGATCAGGGTCGCGTCGGCGATGTCGACGCCGGAGACGAAGACCTTGCGGCCGCTCAGTATCCAGCCTTCGCCGTCCCGGCGGGCGGTGGTGGTGATCCGGTGCGAGTTCGATCCGGCGTCGGGTTCGGTGATCCCGAAGGCCATGGTGAGGCTGCCGTCGGCGAGGCCGGGCAGCCACTGCCGCTTCTGCTCGTCGGTGCCGAAGCGGGCGATGACGGTGGCGCAGATGGCGGGCGAGACGATCATCATGAGGAGGGGGCAGCCGGCCGCGCCGGACTCCTCTAGGACGATGGACAGCTCGCTGATGCCGCCGCCTCCGCCGCCGTACTCCTCGGGGAGGTTCACGCCGAGGTAGCCGAGCTTGCCGGCCTCGGCCCACAGGGTGGCACGGTCGAAGCCGGGGCCGTGCCGGCGTCCGAGCGCGGCGACGGCTTCCCGCAGGTCCTTGTGCTCCTGGGTCTCGATGGCGTTCATGACGCGGTGTCCTCCTGTGCGTTGGCGGCTTCGCGGACGGTTTCCGTGGCGGCGTCGGCGACCGGTCGGGCGTCGGCTTCCGTGGGGGTCTCCGTGACGACGGCGAGCAGGGCGCCGACCTCGACCTGGCGGCCGGGTACGGCGTGGAGTGCGGTGAGCGTGCCGGAGGCGGGCGAGACGATCCTGTGCTCCATCTTCATGGCCTCCAGCCAGACCAGCGGCTGGCCCTGGGTGACCGCCGCGCCTTCGATCACGCCGTCCCCGACCCGGACGACGGTCCCGGGCATGGGCGCGAGCAGCGATCCGGGTTCGGCCCGGTCCTGGGGGTCGGTGAAGCGGGGCCGGGGGGTGAGGGCGTACGCCCCGGCGGGCGAGTCGACGTACACGGTGCCGCCGCGGTCGGTGACGTCGTAGGTCCGTACGACCCCGTCGATCTCGAGGGTGACGCGGTGCGGCTCGGCCCGCACGACGCGGGTGCCGGGGCGGTCCACGAGGTCGAAGCCGCCGTCCCTGGTGGGCCGGTAGCGGACCTCGTGGTCGCCGTAGCCCTTGACCTGGTCCGTGGAGGGCAGGTTTCGCCAGGCCCCGCCGAACCGGCCCGTGCGTCCGGCCGCGTGGGCGAGGGCCGCGGCGACGGCGGCGTGCTCCTCGCCGGGGGCCGGCCGGGTGAGGTCGGCCAGGTTCCGCTCGTAGAACCCGGTGTCGAGCAGGCCGCCGGTGAAGTCGGGGTGCTCCAGCGACGCGACGAGCAGCTCCCGGTTGGTGACGGGGCCGTGCACCCGTGCCCGGCGGAGGCTGTGCGCGAGCCTGCGCACCGCTTCGGCGCGGGTGGGCGCCCAGGCGATGACCTTGGCGATCATCGGGTCGTAGTGGACCCCGATGACGTCCCCGTCCGCGTATCCGGCATCGACCCGCACCCGGGGCGTGCCGTCCGCGGGGTCCGGGCCGCCCGGAGCCGCGTCCATGGGGAAGCTCAGCTCGTGCAGCCGCCCGGCCTGCGGGGTCCAGCCGGAGGACGGGTCCTCCGCGTAGAGGCGTGCCTCCACGGCGTGCCCGTCGGCGGTGGGCGGGTGCGGCGGCAGGGCCGCGCCTTCCGCGACCGCGATCTGCAGGGCCACCAGGTCCACGCCGAAGACCGCTTCGGTCACCGGGTGTTCCACCTGGAGCCGGGTGTTCATCTCCAGGAAGTGCGCGCGGCCGTCCTCGTCGAGGAGGAACTCGACCGTGCCGGCGCCCCGGTAGTCCACGGCGCGTGCCGCCGCCACTGCCTGTGCGTGCAGTGTCCCGGCCTGTTCGGGGCCGAGGCCCGGTGCCGGGGCCTCTTCGATGACCTTCTGGTGGCGGCGTTGCAGCGAGCAGTCCCGGGTGCCGAGCGCCCACACCGTGCCGTGGGCGTCCGCGAGGATCTGGACCTCGACGTGGCGGCCGGCCTCGATGTAGGGCTCGACGAAGACCTCGCCGTCGCCGAAGGCCGATGCCGCCTCCGAGCGGGCCGCCGCCAGCTCCGCCGGGAGCGAGGCGAGCGAGCGGACCACGCGCATTCCCCGGCCGCCGCCGCCCGCCGCCGCCTTCACCAGGACGGGAAGGTCGTCGTCGGTGACGGAGGCGGGGTCCAGGGACGTGAGGCCCATGAGCTGCTTGGCGCGGGTCTTGGACGCCATGGCCTCGATGGCGTCGGCGGGCGGGCCGATCCAGATCAGACCGGCGTCGGCCACGGCCCGCGCGAAGTCCGCGTTCTCCGAGAGGAATCCGTATCCGGGGTGGACGGCGTCGGCGCCCGCGGCCTGGGCCGCTTTGACGATCGCCTCGCCCCGCAGGTACGTCTGGGCCGGTGTGTCGCCGGGCAGCCGCACCGCCGCGTCCGCCTCCCGTACGTGGAGGGCGGTGGCGTCGGCGTCGGAGTGGACGGCGACCGTCGTGATGCCCAGCCGGCGGCAGGTGCGGAAGACACGGCAGGCGATCTCGCCGCGGTTGGCGACAAGGACAGTGGAAATCACAGGAGGGTCCTCACATCCGGAAGACGCCGAAGCCGCCGCGCGCGCCTTCGACCGGTGCCGTGTGGATGGCGGACAGGCACAGACCGAGCACCGTCCGGGTGTCGCGCGGGTCGATGACGCCGTCGTCGTAGAGCCGCCCGGACAGGAACATCGGCAGCGACTCCGCCTCGATCTGCTGCTCGACCATGGCGCGCAGGCCGGCGTCCGCCTCGTCGTCGTAGGGCTGTCCCTTCGCCGCGGCGGACGCCCGGGCGACGATGGACAGCACGCCGGCGAGCTGCTGGGGGCCCATGACCGCGGACTTGGCGCTGGGCCAGGCGAACAGGAACCTCGGGTCGTAGGCCCGGCCGCACATGCCGTAGTGCCCGGCGCCGTAGGACGCGCCGATGAGGACCGACAGGTGCGGGACACGGCTGTTGGACACCGCGTTGATCATCATGGCGCCGTGCTTGATGATGCCGCCCTGCTCGTACTCCTTGCCGACCATGTAGCCGGTGGTGTTGTGCAGGAACACGAGCGGTACGTCGCGCTGGTTGGCGAGCTGGATGAACTGCGCGGCCTTCTGGGACTCGGCGGAGAACAGCACGCCCTGGGCGTTGGCCAGCACGCCGACCGGGTAGCCGTGCAGCCGCGCCCAGCCCGTGACCAGACTCGGCCCGTACAGCGGTTTGAACTCGTCGAAGTCGGAGCCGTCGACGATGCGGGCGACGACCTCGCGCGGGTCGAACGGGGTCTTCAGGTCCTCCGGCACGATCCCGAGCAGTTCCTCCGCCGCGTACTTGGGCGGCTCGGCGGGGCCGGGGTCCGGGTGCGCCTTGCGGTGGTTGAGGCGGGCGACGATCCGCCGGGCCTGGCGCAGCGCGTCGGGCTCGTCGAGTGCGAAGTGGTCGGCGAGTCCGGAGGTGCGGGCGTGCATCTCGGCGCCGCCGAGCGACTCGTCGTCGCTCTCCTCGCCCGTCGCCATCTTCACCAGCGGCGGACCGCCCAGGAAGACCTTCGACCGGTCCTTGATCATGATGGTGTGGTCGGACATTCCGGGCACGTAGGCGCCGCCGGCGGTCGAGTTGCCGAAGACGACGGCGATCGTGGGGATGCCGGCCGCCGACAGGCGTGTGAGGTCGCGGAACAGGGCCCCGCCGGGGATGAAGATCTCTTTCTGGGAGGGGAGGTCCGCGCCGCCGGACTCGACGAGCGAGATCACCGGCAGCCGGTTGGCGTAGGCGATCTCGTTGGCGCGCAGGGCCTTCTTGAGGGTCCAGGGGTTGGAGGCCCCGCCGCGTACGGTCGGATCGTTGGCGGTGATCAGGCACTCGACGCCCTCCACCGTCCCGATGCCGGTCACGATCGAGGCGCCCACCGGGTAGTCGCTGCCCCACGCGGCGAGCGGGGACAGTTCGAGGAACGGGGTGTCGGGGTCCAGCAGCAGCTCGATGCGTTCGCGGGCCAGCAGTTTGCCGCGGCCGCGGTGCCGGGCCACGTACTTCTCGCCGCCGCCGGCGAGCGCCTTCGCGTGCTCGGCGTCCAGTTCGGCGAGCCGGCCGAGCATCACGGCGCGGTGGGCGGTGAATTCGGGGCCGGTCACATCGACGGCCGAGGCGAGAACGGTCACAGCAGAGCCTCCGGGATGTCGACGTGCCGGGCGCGCAGCCACTCGCCGAGCGCCTTGCCCTGTGGATCGAAGCGGGCCTGCGCGGCGACCCCTTCGCCGAGGATCCCGGCGACGATGAAGTTGAGGGCGCGCAGGTTGGGCAGTACGTGCCGTACGACGGGCAGTTCGGCGGTCTCGGGGAGCAGCGCGCGCAGCCGGTCGACGGTGAGTTCGTGGACGAGCCAGCGCCAGGCGTCGTCGGTGCGGGCCCATACGCCGATGTTGGCGTCGCCGCCCTTGTCGCCGCTGCGCGCGCCGGCCACCAGTCCGAGCGGGGCGCGGCGCGTCGGGCCGTGCCGCGGCGGCTCGGGCAGCGCGACGGGCCCGGCGTCGGTGAGCTCCCGGGTGACCCGCGCGTGGGGGACGGTGACGCGCCCGCCGTCGTGCAGGACGGCGGTGTGCGGGACGCCGGCCGCCTCTGTGTACGCGGCCTCGAACACGCCGTACGGGGCGCCCTTGCCGGGCGGGGCGGTCACATGGAAGCCGGGGTAGCTGCCGAGCGCGAGCTCGATCGCGGCGCTGCTCACGGCGCGGCCGACGCGTTCCGCGTCGGGGTCGCGGACGACGAGCCGCAGATAGGCGGCGGCGCGCTCCTCGGTGTCGGGGTCGGCGCTCTGGGTGCGGGCGAGTTCCCAGCGCACCTCGGCGGGCGGCTGCTTGCCGAGCGCGTCCTCCATCTGCTCCCGTACGAGCCGGGCCTTGGCGTCGATGTCGAGTCCGGTCAGCACGAAGGCGACCTCGTTGCGCCAGCCGCCGAGGCGGTTCAGGCCGACCTTGAGCGTGGGTGGCGGTGCCTCGCCGCGCACTCCGGAGATCCGCACCCGGTCGGGGCCGTCCTGCTCGAGGCGGACGGTGTCGAGCCGGGCGGTCACGTCCGGGCCGGCGTACCGGGCGCCGCCGGTCTCGTACAGCAGTTGGGCGGTGACGGTGCCGATGTCCACGAGGCCGCCGGTGCCGTCGTGTTTGGTGATGACGGAGGTGCCGTCGGCGTGGATCTCGGCGACGGGGAAGCCTGGCCGGCGGATGTCGTGGCCGCCCTCGGCGAAGAACGCGTAGTTGCCGCCGGTCGCCTGGGTGCCGCATTCGAGGACGTGCCCGGCGACGACGGCGCCGGCGAGGGCGTCCAGGTCGTCGGGGCCCCATCCGAAGTGTGCGGCGGCGGGGCCGGTGACGAGGGCCGCGTCGGTGACGCGTCCGGTGACGACGATGTCGGCCCCCGCGCGCAGGCAGGCGGCGATCCCTCCGCCGCCGAGGTAGGCGTTGGCGGTGAGCGCGCCGGGGAAGCGGGCGGTGAGGTCGTCGCCCTCGACGTGCGCGACGTTCACGGGGACGCCGAGACGGGCGGCCAGCGCACGGACGGCGTCGGCGAGGCCGGCGGGGTTGAGTCCACCGGCGTTGGCGACGATGCGCACGCCTTTGTCGTGGGCGAGGCCGAGGGTCTCCTCGAGCTGCCGCAGGAAGGTCCTGGCGTAGCCGAGTCCGGGGTCCTTCAGACGGTCGCGGCCGAGGATGAGCATGGTGAGCTCGGCGAGGTAGTCCCCGGTGAGCACGTCCAGCGGCCCGCCGGTGAGCATCTCGCGCACGGCGTCGAAGCGGTCGCCGTAGAAGCCGGACGCGTTGCCGACGCGGAGCACCCGGGCGCTGTGCGCGGCCTCGGGGCCGGTCACGGCCTGCCGCCTTCCGGCACGTCGCCGGCCGGAGTGCCCGCACCGGGCGCCCGCCCGGCACCGGGCGGGCCGGCGAAGGCCTGGGCGATGTCCAGCCAGCGGCCGGCGTCGGCGCCTTCGGCCCGCAGGGCCAGGTCGTCGCGGTGGGCGCGTTGGGTCACCAGCAGGCAGAAGTCGATCGCCGGGCCCGTCACGCGCTGTGCCGCGTCCTCGGGTCCGTAGGTCCACAATTCTCCGCCGGGGCCCGTCAGTTCGACGCGGAACGGTTCGGCGGGCGGGGTCAGCCCGTGCACGCCGAAGGCGAAGTCCCGTGTGCGGACACCCAGTCGGGCCACCTGCGCCAGACGCGCGGTCGGCCGCCGTACGACGCCGAGAGCGTCGGCGATGTCCTGGCCGTGCGCCCAGGTCTCCATGAGCCGTGCGGTCGCCATCGACGCGGCGCTCATCGGCGGCCCGTACCAGGGGAAGCGGGTGCCGGCGGGGGCCGAGCGGAGTGCCTCGGCGAGCTGTTCGCGGCCGGTCCGCCAGCGGGCGAGCAGTTCGCCGGGCGGCAGGGCGGCGCCGGCCTGTGCGCCGTCGTCCACGAACGAGTCGGGGGCGGCGAGCGCCTTCTCCACCTCCGCGGCGAAGCCGCCGGGGTCCGTGACGGCCGTCAGGGCGGCGGCGTCGGTCCAGGCGAGGTGGGCGATCTGGTGGGCGACGCTCCAGCCGGGGGCCGGCGTCGGGGCGGCCCACCGCCCGGGATCCAGCTCTCTCACCAACTGGTCGAGGTCTTCGCTTTCGCTGCGCAAGTCGTCGAGTACGACGGCCGGGTCGGACACGGAGCGCTCCCCTGTGGGACGACGGTCTGTGCCCCGGAGCATGGCAGCGCCCCCGGAAACAAGCAAGCATGCTTGCTTTGATTCAGTCCGGTCGCCGGCCCGCGGACGCGTCGAACCGCAGGTCAAACCGCATGGCACCGCAGAATTGAATCTCTGTGAACCTCAAGGGTGGTTCGGCCGGCGCTCACCGCGGGCCCGTCCGGCACAGCAGGACCCGGCACCGACGCCCCGACGACCGGACGGAACGGCCCGCCGACCACGTCGGCGGGCCGTTCCGGCGCGTCACGCCCCGGGCGCCCGCTTCACGGCCGCCTGCGTCCGTACCGCGCCCATGCTCGCCACGATGACCAGCACGATCGCCAGCCCCTCCGCCGGCGAGAGCGCCTGGCTCAGCAGGAGGAACCCGGCCGCCGCGGCGATCGCCGGCTCCAGGCTCATCAGCACCGCGAACGTCGCCGCGGGCAGCCTGCGCAGCGCCAGCAGCTCCAGGGTGTACGGCAGGACCGACGACATCAGCGCCACCGCCAGCCCCAGCCCGAGCGTCGAGGGCACGAACAGCCGCGACCCCGCCTCCACCAGACCGAACGGCAGGCTCAGCAGCGCGGCGAAGCCCATCGCCAGCGCCAGCCCGTCCGCCTGCGGGAAACGCCGCCCGGTGCGGGCACTGAAGATGATGTACGCCGCCCACATGCCGCCCGCAGCCAGGGCGAACGCGGCACCGACGGGGTCGAGCCGGTCGAAGCCGCCGCCGCCGAGCAGGACTACGCCGCCGAGCGCCAGCGCCGCCCACAGGAGGTTCACCAGCCGCCGGGAGGCGATCACGGAGAGGGCGAGCGGTCCCAGCACCTCGAGCGTGACCGCCGCACCGAGCGGAATGCGGTCGACGGCCTGGTAGAAGAGCATGTTCATCCCGCCCATGGCGGCACCGAAGGTGATCACGGTGGCCCAGTCGGTGCGGGAGTGTCCGCGCAGCCGCGGCCGGCAGATCACGAACAAAACCAGGGTCGCGAGCACCAGCCGCAGCGTGACGACGCCCAGCGCACCTGCCCGCGGCATCAGCATCACGGCGACGGCGGCCCCGAACTGCACGGAGAGCCCGCCCGCGACGACGAGCGCGACGGGCCCGAGGGAACGCCGGGCACCGGACGGCGGCGCCCCGCCGGGGCCCTGCGCCGCGGCGCCCGCCGCCTCCGGCAGCACCACCGCCGCGGCACCGGCCTGCGCCCCTGTGCCCGTGCCCGCGGACTGCGCGTCCTTCACCCCGGCCTCCCTGAACCGTCGCCGCTTTCGTCCTCCCAAGCTACGGATCGGTGCGCCGCGCGTGAAATGCGTTTCTCGCTGCGGTTATGCTCCACGCGTATGAGCATCGAGCTGCGCCATCTCCGCTGCTTCCTGGCCGTCGCCGAGGAGTCGAGCGTGACCAGGGCCGCGGCCCGGCTCGGCCTCACCCAGCCCAGCGTCTCCCGCGCGCTCGCCTCGCTGGAGCAGCATGTGGGCGTCCGGCTGGTCGACCGTTCCACCCACCACGTCGCCCTCACGGCGGCGGGCCGCGTCTTCCGCGACAAGGCGGCCGTGGCCGTCGCCGCCTTCGACGACGCGCTCGACACCGGGCGGCTCCCGCACCGGCCCCTGCGCCTCGGGCACGCCTGGTCCGCCCTCGGGCCGTACACGACCCCGCTGCTGCGCCGGTGGCAGCGCGAGCGCCCGGACGTCCCCCTCGAACTGCTGCGGGTCGACGACCGTACGGCGGGGCTCGCCCGCGGCGAGGTCGACGCCGCCGTACTGCGCGGGCCCGTGGACACCCCCGGTCTGGCCACCGAGCTGCTGTTCACGGAGCCCCGGGTGGCCGCCGTGCCGTCGGACGACCCCCGCGCGGCGGCGGCCTCGCTGACCCTGGCCGACCTGGCGGCCGGCCCGGTCGTGCTGAACACGGTGTCCGGCCTGACCACCCTGGACCTGTGGCCGCCGGAGATCCGGCCCCCGGCGACGATCACGGTCGCCAACACCGACGACTGGCTCACCGCGATCGCCGCGGGCCGCGGCGTGGGCGCCTCGGCCGCCTCCACCGCCCAGATGCACGCGCACGGCGGTGTCACCTACCTGCCGTTGTCGGACGCCCCTCGGGTGCCCGTCCTCCTCGCCTGGCGCAGCGCCTCGCCCCACCCCGCCGTGCGGCAACTCGTCGCGCTGGCCAGAGCGGTGACCCGGCCGCGCTGACGCACACCGTCCGGGCGCGACGGACCGGGGTGCCGGCCCTGCGGGAGACGAGTGCCGAGCCGCCCGGCGCGGCCCGTGATAGGCAGGTCGTATGAAGCGCGACGAGCTGGTGTGGTTCCTCCGCAGGAACAGGCTCGCGGTCCAGGCCTCGGCCGCACCGGACGGATCACCTCAGGCGGCGGTCGTCGGATTCGCCGTCAGCGACGACCTCGAGATCGTCTTCGACACCGTCGAGACGACCCGCAAGAGCCTCAACCTGCGGGCCGACCCGCGTATCGCCCTCGTCATCGGCTGGGACGACGCGATCACCGTGCAGATCGAGGGGCTCGCGGACTTCCCCGCCGGCGACGAGCTGACGCGCCTCCAGGAGTGCTACTTCCGCGTGTACCCGGACGGCCGGGACCGGCTCTCCTGGCCGGGGATCACCCATGTGCGGGTGCGCCCGACGTGGGTGCGGTACAGCGACTTCACCCAGGAGCCGCCCCATGTCGTCGAGGTCTCCCCCGCGCAGCTCGGCTGAGACGCCCGCCTTCGCCGCGTCCCCCTTCCGCCGGCGGCCCGCCATGCGCCTCAGGACCGCCCTGGCGCCCCGTCCGGCCACCACCAGCAGCAGGACGGCCGCGACGCACAGCGCCGCACCGAGCGCGCCGGCCGTTCCGCCGCGCAGCACCGAGACGACGAACGACCCGAGGCCCTTGTCCGCCGGGTCGACCGGGTCCACCGCGATCGCGGACACCAGCAACTGACCCACCAGGGCGGCCAGGAGCAGCACCGCGCAGGACCGCGCCAGCAGACCTACGACGCCGGTCCGCCCGACGGTCTTCCGCATGGCATCCGCTCCTTACTGGCCGGCCGCCCATCCTGCCGGATGCCGGGGGATCACGTCGTGACCGGTCCCTCGTCCAGAGCTTCCGCCAGGACCTCCGCCAGATGCCGGGCCCGGCGGCCGGCGAGCTGCTCGAGCTGGGTGCGGCAGGAGAAGCCGTCGGCCAGCAGCTCGGTACCCGCGGCGGCCGAGCGCACGGCGGGCAGCAACTGCTCCTCCGCACACGCCACCGACACTTCGTAATGCCCCTTCTCGAACCCGAAGTTGCCCGCGAGACCGCAGCAGCCGCCGCTCAATGCGCCTTCAAGCCCCGCGCGTTCCCGCAGGCGGCGTTCCGCCGTGTCACCGAGGACGGCGTGCTGGTGGCAGTGGGTCTGGCCCGCCACCGGGCGGTCGATCCGAGGCGGTTCCCATCCGGGGGCGCACTCCTCCAGGGCCTGTGCGAAGGTCCGCACCGACGCCGCCAGGCGGGCCGACCTCGGGTCGTCGCCGAGCAGCTCGGGCAGATCGGTCTTCAGGGCGGCCGCACAGCTCGGCTCCAGCACGACGACGGGCATCCCGCGTTCGAGCAGCGGCTCGACGACGTCGAGCGTGCGCCGCATGACCGTGCGCGCCAGGTCGAGCTGGCCGGTCGAGACATAGGTGAGTCCGCAGCAGACCCGCCCGGCCGGCAGCGTGATGCCGATGCCCGCCGCCTCCATGACCCGCCACGCCGCCTCCCCGACGTGCGGCGAGAGGTGGTCGGTGAAGGTGTCCGGCCACAGCACGGCCGTGGGCCGGCCGGCGGGCCGCCGCCCGCGCAGCCGGCGGCGCAGCGTCCCGCGCGCCAGGCGCGGCAGGTCCCGTTCCGGCGCGATGCCGGCGAGCCGTTTGGCGAGCGCGGCCAGCGGCCGCACCCGGGCCGCGGCGTCGAGCAGCGGCGCGAGGGGGGCGGCGGCGCGCAGCCACTGCGGGAGACGGCCCATGGCGTAGTGGGCGGCGGGGCGGCGGCGGCCCGCGTAGTGGTGGTGGAGGAACTCGGCCTTGTAGGTGGCCATGTCGACGCCGACCGGGCAGTCGCTCCGGCAGCCCTTGCAGGACAGGCACAGGTCGAGCGCGTCACGCACCTCGGGCGAGCGCCAGCCGTCGGTGACGATCTCCCCGGCGAGCATCTCGTGCAGCAGCCGCGCCCGGCCCCGGGTGGAGTGCCGCTCCTCGCCGGTCGCCCGGTACGAGGGGCACATCAGGCCGCCGCCCGCGGCGGCGTCCTCGGTACGGCACTTGGCGACGCCGACGCAGCGGCGCACCGCGCCCGCGAAGTCTCCGCCGTCGTGCGGGTAGCCGAAGGCGACGTCGACGGGCCGGGCGGGGAGCACGGCGAAACGCAGGTTCGCGTCCAGCGGCGCGGGACGTACGAGCATGCCCGGGTTCATGCCGCCGGCCGGGTCCCACAGGTCCTTGAACCTGCCGAAGAGGCCCACCAGTTCGTCCCCGTACATCTTGGGCAGCAGTTCGGCGCGGGCCTGGCCGTCGCCGTGTTCGCCCGACAGGGAGCCGCCGTGGGCGACGACGAGGGAGGCGACCTGTTCGGAGAACGCGCGGAAGCGGCGGACGCCCTCCTTGCTCAACAGGTCGAAGTCGATGCGGACATGGACGCAGCCGTCGCCGAAGTGCCCGTAGGGGGTGCCGCGCAGGCCGTGTTCCGCCAGCAGGGCGCGGAAGTCGCGCAGATAGGCGCCGAGGCGGGCGGGCGGCACGGCGCAGTCCTCCCAGCCGGGCCACGCCTCGCCTCCGTCGGCCCGCCGGGTCGCGGTGCCCGACGCGTCCTCCCGCAGCCGCCACAGGGCGCGTACTGCGGCCGGGTCGTCGACGACGGCGCCGTCGAGGGCGTCGGCGGCGCGCGTGATCCGCTCCGCCCGGTCCCGCGCCTCCGCGG
>NZ_JBSGZJ010000063.1:0-22804 GCF_053610925.1 Streptomyces sp. NPDC054847
GCGACGCACCCGGACGGGGCCCTTCTTCACGCGCGTACCGCCTGGTCCTCCCGCGGCCCGGGTCCGTGACTCAGTGCGCGATGACGGGAACCTTGATCTCGTCGTCCGCGCCGGCGCCCTCACCGGAGCCCGCCGCGACCGGACCGGCCCCGGGGCGCCCGCTGTTGATGAGCGTGAACGCGATCGCCGCGGCAGCCGCCAGGATGCCGACCGCCCACCAGATCGCCGACGAGAAGCCGTGCACCATGCCCTGGAGCTCCAGCAGCTTCGGGTTGCTCGCGCCGGCGGCGTGCGAGGCGATGTACGAGGTCGTGGCGGAGGCCGCGATGGTGTTCAGCAGAGCCGTACCGATCGCGCCGCCCACCTGCTGGGAGGTGTTGACCATCGCGGAGGCGACGCCGGCGTCCGCCGGGTTCACACCGTGCGTGGACAGGGACATCGCCGGCATGAACGCCGTACCCATGCCGAGGCCGAGCAGCAGCTGGGCCGGCAGGATCAGGCCCGCGTAGGAGCTGTCGATCTCCAGCTGGGTCAGCAGCAGCATCCCGGTCGCCGCCACGACGAAGCCGGGGCCCATCAGCAGGCGCGGCGCCACCCGGGTCATCAGCCGGGCGCCGATCTGGGTCGAGCCGGTGATCATGCCCGCGATCATCGGCAGGAAGGCGAAGCCCGTCATGACGGGCGAGTAGCCCTTCACGACCTGGAGGTAGAACGTCAGGAAGAGGAAGAGCCCGAACATCGCGATGATGGCGAGGCCCAGCGACAGGTAGACACCGCCGCGGTTGCGCTCGGTCAGGACCCGCAGGGGCAGCAGCGGCGACTTGACCTTCGCCTCGGTGGCGACGAACGCGGCGAGCAGCACGACGGAGGCGACGAACATGCCCACCGTCAGGCCGTCGGACCAGCCGGCGGACTCGGCGCGGGTGAAGCCGTACACGAGCGCGACCAGGCCGAGCGTGGAGAGCACGACACCGGGGATGTCCAGCGGGGACCGGTTGCGCGCACCCGCCGGCTCACGGATCACCAGGTACGCGCCGACGGCGGCGACGATCGCGAAGGGGATGTTGACGTAGAACGTCCAGCGCCAGTTGAGGTACTCGGTGAGGAAGCCGCCGAGGATCAGGCCGACGGCGCCACCGCCACCGGCGATCGCACCGTAGATGCCGAAGGCCTTGGCGCGCTCCTTAGCGTCGGTGAACATCACGGCGAGCAGCGAGAGCGCGGCGGGTGCGAGCAGCGCGCCGAACACGCCCTGCAGGGCGCGGGCGCCGAGCATCATCGCCTCGCCGGTCGCCGCGCCGCCGAGCGCGGAGGCGGCGGCGAAGCCGAGCAGTCCGACGATGAAGGTGCGCCTGCGTCCCCACAGGTCGGCGATGCGGCCGCCGAAGAGCAGCAGCCCGCCGAAGGCGAGGGCGTAGGCGGTGATGACCCACTGCCGGTTGGCGTCGGAGATCCCGAGGTCCTGCTGGGCGGTGGGGAGCGCGATGTTCACGATCGTCGCGTCGAGCACCACCATCAGCTGTGCGAGGGCAATGAAGACGAGTGCTTTCCAGCGGCTCGGGTCGGAGAGTCCCGGGCCGGACAGCCCCGGCTCGGAAGATGATATGTCGGCTGTTTTCGGCATGGGTCTGGCCACCTAATGGGTAACGGGAGGTGACGCGCCGCCGGGTGACGGAAGGTCACCCGGTGCGCGAAAAAGGGCTCAGGAGTGCGGGAGGGCAGAAGGAGTCACGGCGTCACGTGGTGCGCAGGTCCTCCAGGGTCGCGGCCGTCCCGGGCAGTTCGGAGCGCGCGGGCGCCTCGAGTCCGTCCAGGAACAGCTGAAGATGACGGTGGACGAAACGGTCCATGTTCGGGCACGCGGTGCCCGGAAGTGGCCGGGTGAGCTGGGAGAGCGCCACCATCAGGTCGCCCACGGCGACGTCGGTGCGCATCCGGCCGGCCGCCTGAGCCGCCTCGACGAGACCGCGCACGGCCGCGTCGAGTCGTTCACGGCCGGCGTGCAGGTCGGGGTGGTGGGTGTCGAAGGCGCCGGAGAGCATGGGGCACAGGGCCCCGATCCGCTCGTCGGCCGCCAGGTGGACGAAGCGGCGCAGTGCGGCGAAGGGATCGGCCTCTTCGGCCGCCGCGGCGTCCGCCTGCTCCGTGGTGCGGGACAGTACATAGAGGACGACCTCGCGGATCAGGACCGCGCGGTCGGGGAAGTGACGGTAGAGCGTGGCGTTGCCGATGCCCGCACGGCGGGCGATCTCGTCGAGCGGGACTTCCGGCCCGAATTCGACGAACATCTCGCGCGCGGCCGACACGATCCGCTCACGATTGCGCAGGGCGTCCGCCCGGGGGCGCGGCGGGCGGCGCGTTTCGGCGGCGGTGCTCACGACTCCACTTCCTTCCGTGTTCTCCGTCTGCGGGTAACGGGGCCGGCGGGGTTGCCGGGTGCCGTTGCCGGGTCGGGGCCTCTCGGCCTCTTCCGGCGGTCCGGGACGTCGGCACTGAGGCCCCGTGGCGTTCCGTGCCCCCAACCGGGGACCGTGTCCCCGTTTCAACGGAGACACGGGTTCAAACGGGGAAACGATCCCCGGTTATTTCCCCTGACTGCTGTGACCTGAGCCACATATGCCTTCCGCCGGGAAAACCCCCCGATCGGACCACCCGACGCGCGCCCCGCCACCGCCCGACACAGGCTGTTCGAAGTGAGCGCAGCCAGGGCCCGGCCTGCTGCCGCGGCCCCCCGGAGGCGATCACGTGGAGCAGACCCGCCACCGGATACGCAGACGTGGCAGGCTCGCCGGACTCGCCGCCTTCGCGGCCCTGACGCTGGCGGCTCTGACCACGGCGAGTTCGACCGTCCCGGCCCCCGACCGGCTCTATGCCGGACCGAGCGCGGCGCCCGACGCCGTGGGCCTCGGACCCTGCCGCATCCCGTCGGGCATCGGCGTCCAGATGTCGGAGGGCCTGCCCACGCCCGCCGGTTACACCCGCTCCACCGGCGTGGTCCGCGCTCTCAACCTGATGATCGACTTCCCGGACGCGGAGGGCAGCGGTTCCGCCCTCGACCGGCTCGCGGAGTTCTTCCCGCAGACCTCGCAGTGGTTCGCCACCAGCTCGTACGGCCGGCTCAGCTACCGGCCGCACGCCCCCGTGACCGACTGGCTGCGGATGCCGATGCCGTTCGCCGCCTACGGGATAGAGCGCGGCTCACCGTACGAACCGGGGTACCGGCAGCTCGTCGAGGACCTGGTCACCGTCGCCGACCCGAAAGTGGACTTCGCCCAGTACGACCTCGTCAACGTCCTGGTGACCCCCAACGCCGGCCCGTCCGCGCTGGACACCGTGCTCTCCGTGACCTTCTCCGGCAACGACGCGGCACCGGTCGCCGACGGCGTGCCGCTCGCCAACACGTCCTTCGTCTACAGCCGTCAGGACGACGGTTCCGGGTCGTACTCGGAGACCGGCTACCGCGTCCTGCCGCACGAGAACGGCCATGTCTTCGGGCTGCCCGACCTCTACACGGCGCGCGGCGGCGGTGCGGTCGGCCACTGGGACATCATGTCCGAGGACTGGGGCGCCAACAACGACCTGCTCGGCTGGCACAAGTGGAAGCTCGGCTGGCTGGACAACAGCCAGATCGGCTGCGCCGCCTCCCCCGGTACGACCGAGCACACCCTCACCCCGCTCGCCACGCGCGGCGGCTCCAAGGTGGTGGTCGTGCCGCTGGACGAGAGCACCGGTTACGCGGCCGAGGTGCGCACCAGGGCCGGGAACGACGACCACGTGTGCGAGCCGGGCGTGCTCATCTACCGCGTCAAGTCCGACGTCGACACCGGGCAGGGTCCCGTGACCGTCTCCGACAGCGACCGCGACAGCGGCGGCTGCACCCGGGGCGCCAACATCCACGCGGAACTCTCCGACGCCCCCTACCGGCCGGGCCAGACCTTCACCGACCGCGAGAACGGCATACGCATATCGGTGGTCGACGAGGACGAGAACGGTGTCTACCGGGTCCGGATCACCCGCTCCGAAGCGACTCCCTGAGGACCCTCTTGAGGATCTTGCCCGTCGGGTTGCGCGGGATCGGCCCGTCCCGCAGCAGGACGCGGGCGGGCACCTTGAAGGCGGCCAGCCTCCCGCCGACGTGCTCCCTCAGGTCCTCGGCGGTGACCGTGGCGCCGGCACGCAACCGGACCACGGCCGCGACCTCCTCCCCCAGCACCGGGTGCGGCACGCCCAGCACAGCGGCGTCGGCGACCTCGGGGTGGTCGTGCAGCACCGCCTCGACCTCGACGCAGTACACGTTCTCGCCGCCCCGGACCACCATGTCCTTGATCCGGTCGACGATGCTGACGCGGCCCTCACGGACCGTCGCGAGGTCCCCGGTCCGGAACCAGCCGTCCTGGAAGGCGGCCGCGCCGGCCGGCTCGTCGCGCCAGTAGCCGCGTACGAGCGACTGCCCGCGCAGCCACAGCTCGCCGACCTCCCCCTCCGGCAGCGGCGCGCCGTCGGCTCCGGCGATCCGCACCTCGGTCGCGGGCGAGGGCCTGCCCACACTGCCCGGGTCGTTGCGGTAACCGTCCCCCGAGTTGGCGAGCACACCGCCGCACGTCTCGGTCAGTCCGTAACCGCTGCGGGGCTCGATCCGGTGCCCGTAGCGGGCGGTCAGCCGGGTGACCAGATCCGGCGGGGCGGCCGCGCCACCCGTACTGAGGTGGCTGAGCGTCGCCAGGTCCGAGCCGGTGCTCTCGGCGGCGTCGAGAAGCTGGAGCGCCGTCGTCGGCACACCCGAGTAGTGGGTGACGCCGTGCTCCCCGATCAACGCGAGGGCCTTCTCCGCGTCCCATTTCCGCATCAGGACGAGGGTGCCGCCGACGCCCATCATCGAGTACAGCGTCGTGAACGCGGCCACATGGAAGAACGGGAACGTCATCAGGACCACCGGTGCGGGCCCCTGACCGGGCAGCACGCCGCGCGCCAGCGACGCGGCCGCCGCGTGGTAGCGGGGGTGCAGGGCCGCGCCTGCCTGCGCGAGGTGCGTGGCGACGGCGCCCTTGGGGCGGCCGGTGGTTCCGGAGGTGTAGATGATCGTCGCGTCGTCCTCGGCGGCGACGTCGACGGCGGGCGGCGCGGCGAACGGGTCCGGCGCGGGCAGGTCCTCGTACCGCTCGACGCGGTCGGCCCTTGCGCCGGCCGGCCCGTCGTCGTGACCGCCCTGAGCTCCGTCGAGGTGTCCCTCGTCGTGTCCGTCCTCGTGGAAGACGACGCAGCGCGCGCCGTTCCGCTTCCGCCACTCCTCGACGCGCGGCAGCCGCTCGCCGTCCACGAGCAGCACGCGCGGCGTGCAGTCGTCCAGCGCGTAGGTCAGCTCTTCCTCGGTCCACCAGGCGTTGAGCGGGACGGCGACGAGGCCGGCGAGCTGCGCCGCCCAGAAGGCGATCTGCCACTCGGGGTGGTTGCGCATCGCCACGGCCGCCCGGTCCCCGGGCCGGAGCCCGTAGACGTCCACGAACCGCCGGGCCAGGGCGGAGGCGGCGGCGAAGAACTCGCCGTAGGTGTACGTGCCGCTCTCCGCCACGAGGAACGGCCGGTCCCCGAACGCCCACGTCGCCTCGACGAACTCCAGCAAGGTGCGCGGCCCGTTCGCGTAGATCAGCCCGCCGTCCTCCCCCCGTACGACTTCGAAGGGCGCACCGGGAGCGGTGAGGGCGGCTTCGGGGTACGAGTGCGACACGGGCGGCCTTCCTAAGCGCATGCTCAGTACGCCCGCGACGCTATGCCGCTCCTCTGACCCCGTCAAGCGCCGGCCGCCTGCCCGGCCCGCCCCTTGCCGGCTCCGCCGCCGACCGGTTTCCCACTCCCGACGTACTGTCGTAACCCGGTCTTAATCGCGCATGCGACCGAGCGGGGTCAAGACCCTAGGCAGCCACGTGAATGGCCGGTACTTTGCGCCCCTGCCCGCTGCGAAACGCGGCGCGGCGGTGGCTCATCAAGGGGGTACTTTGCGCGACTTCAGCCTTCCGCCGCTGGTGGAGACCCTGGCGACGGGAAGCCTTGCCGACTCGGTGTACGACGTGGCCGAGCGCACCCCGGAGCTGTTACAGCTGTCCCGGCGCGTCAACGGCCCGGGCGGCGACGAGTGGGTCCCGGTGACCGCGTCCGAATTCCGTGACGAGGTGGTGGGGTTGGCGAAGGGCCTGCTGGCCGAGGGCATACGGCTCGGCGAGCGGGTCGCCGTGATGTCCCGGACCCGATACGAGTGGACCCTCTTCAGCTATGCGCTCTGGTCGATCGGCGCCCAGGTCGTACCCGTCTACCCCACCTCCTCGGCGGACCAGGTCCGTTGGATCCTGTCGAACACACAGGTCGTGGCCATCGTGGTCGAGCACGAGGACCACGCCATGACGGTGGGAGCGGCCTGCGACGGACTGTCGCTGCTCCGCTCGATGTGGCAGCTGGACTCCGGCTGCGTCGAGCGGCTGACGGAGCGGGGCCGGCAGGTGCCGGAGAGCCTGGTGCACCGTCACCGCCGGGCGGTGGGGCCGCAGTCGGTCGCCGCCATCACGTACACGTCGGGCACCACCGGCCGGCCCAGAGGCTGTGTGATCACCCACGCCAACCTCGCGGCCGAGTGCGACACCCTGTACACGGGCTGGAAAAGCATCCTCGCCGAGCCGGGCGAGCAGCCGTGCATCCTCGCGTTCCTGCCGCTGTCGCACATCTACGGGCTGATGGTGCAGGTGGCCTGCATGCGGGGCGGCGTCCGGCTGGGACACCAGCCCGACATCTCGCCCGACGCGCTGCTGCCGGCCCTCGCGTCCTTCCGGCCGACCTACATCTTCGCCGTGCCGTACATCTTCGAGAAGATCTTCAGCAAGGCCCGCCGGGCGGCGGAGCAGGCCGGGCGGGGGGAACTGTTCGACAAGGCCGTCGACACGGCGGTGCGCTACGCCGAGGAGGTGCAGCGGCGGGACACCGGGGAGGGGCCCGGGCCGGGACGCATGCTCAAGGCCAGGCACGCGCTCTACGACCGGCTGGTGTACCGGCGGCTGCGGGCCGTACTCGGCGGCCGCGTCCGGCACGCCACATCCGGCGGCTCGACCCTCGACCGGGAGCTCGGCCTGTTCTTCGACGGCGCCGGGATCACCGTCCACGACGGGTACGGGCTCACGGAGACCACCGCCGCGGTGACCAGCCAGCCACCGGGCCGCCCCCGGTTCGGCACCGTGGGCCGGCCGCTGCCGGGCTGCTCCGTGCACATCGCCCAGGACGGGGAGATCTGGGTCCGCGGCGACGTCGTCTTCGCCGGCTACCACGACGATCCGGAGGCCACCGGGGCCGTCCTGCGCGACGGCTGGCTCGCGACGGGCGACGTGGGCTGGCTCGACGACGGCTACCTCGTGATCACGGGACGCAAGAAGGACATCATCGTCACGAGCGGCGGGAAGAGCGTCAGCCCCCGGATCCTGGAGGACCGGCTGCGCCGGCACCCCCTGATCTCGCAGTGCCTCGTGGTCGGCGACAACCGGCCCTTCATCGCGGCCCTGATCACGCTGGATCCGGAGGCGTCGAAGCACTGGTACCAACTGCGCGGGAAACAACTGTCGTTCCCTCAGGGGGCGACGATCGACAGGGAGCTGCACGCGGAGATCCAGCGGGCCGTGACCATGGCGAACAGCGCGGTGTCCCGGGCCGAGTCGATCCGCGCGTTCCGGATCCTCCCGAACGAGTTCAGCATGGACGACGGCCTGATGACGCCGTCACTCAAGCTGCGACGGGGCGCGATCGTGAAGGCGTACGCGGCGGACATCGAGGAGCTGTACGCGTCGGGCTGAGCCGTCGGGGTCCTGGGTGGGGTGGGGGCGCGAGCTGCCGCCCCGCCCGGCTCCGGCTCCGGCTCCGGCTCCGGGGCGGACCCGCCGTGCTCAGGTGCCACGCCGGGAACGCCGCTGACCTGCGGAAACGAGAATGTTGCCAGTGCGTATCCCTTATCCGCTAGGCTAGTCGCCGGATCTCGGCCGAGGTCCATGCCTTCGTAGCTCAGGGGATAGAGCACCGCTCTCCTAAAGCGGGTGTCGCAGGTTCGAATCCTGCCGGGGGCACCAGCGCAAAGGCCCCGGACCGATCATGGTCCGGGGCCTTTGACATCCACTTTTGACATCAACGAGGGCGGTCACTCGCAACCGGCCGCCGCTTGAGCAGCCGATCCATGTGGCTGATCGCCTCGCGCTGCGTGTCCTGCACGACGTGCGTGTACACGTCCATGGTGATGCTGATCTGACTGTGCCCGAGGATCTCCATCACAACGCGGGGAGCCACCCCAGCCGCGGTGAGCAGGGTGGCGCAGCCGTGGCGGGCATCGTGCAGCCGGATGACGCGGAGGCCGGCAGAGTCGGCGACCCGGGTGAAGGACCGGTAGAAGTTGCGCGGTCGACCGGGCGGCCGTTCCGGGTGGCGAATACGTAGCCGCCCCGTCCCACGACTCCCCGCGCGCAGCTTGGCTGCGGCCTCTTTTACTCACTCCGCCTGAACGGCATCAGGGATGAGCCGCTGGTGTACCCGTCGTTGGCAGACAGCAGAAGTCCCGAGCAGCCACGGGCGGCTACGACGTCCAGTGCCGAGGCGGCGCCGCGTGGTGCCCGGACGAACTTGCGTGTCAGTGCTCGCCGGTGCCGGCTCGCTGGTAGATGTCCGGGATGCCGTCGGCGTCGTCGTCGCGGGTCTCTTCCTCGTACAGGCGTCTGTAGGTCCCGTTGCGGCGCTTGATGAGGAAGGCCGCCAAGGCGGCGGCGATGAGTGAACCGATCAGGACTGCGGCCTTGACGTGCTCCGCGGCGGCCGGGTCGGGGAAGGCGAGTTCGCCGATCAGCAGGGCGACGGTGAAGCCGATGCCGGCCAGGACGGCGAGGGCGAGGACGTCTGCCCAGGCAAGGTCCGGATTGAGCCGGGCACGGGTGAACCGGGCGGCGAGATACGTGCCGGCGAAGATGCCCAAGGTCTTGCCGATGACCAGCCCCAACACGACTCCGAGCGGTTCCGGTCGGGTGAAGACCTCGCCGAGCGACGCGACCGAGAGGCCGACACCGGCGGCGAAGAGGGCGAACAAGGGGACCGCGACACCGGCCGAAACGGGGTGGAGCAGGTGCGAGGTGCGCTCGGCGGGTGAAGCGGTCTCGCCCTTGTCGCGGGTGGTGCGCAGGATCAGGCCCATGGCCACACCGGCGACGGTGGCGTGGACGCCGCCGTTGTACATCAGTGCCCAGGTCACGATGCCGAGCGGGACGTACCACCACCAGCCGCGCACGCGGAAGCGCTGCAGCAGGTAGAAGATGACGAGGCCAGCGATAGCTCCGCCGAGTGCCGGGAAGTTCAGGTCGCTGGTGAAGAAGATGGCGATGATGAGGATCGCGCCCAGGTCGTCGACGACGGCGAGGGTGAGCAGAAAGGCGCGTAGCGCGGCAGGCAGGTGGGTGCTCAGGACGGCCAGGACGGCGAGTGCGAAGGCAATGTCGGTGGCCATGGGGACTGCCCAGCCGGCCAGGCTGCCGCCGCCGGCCATGACGGTGCCGGCGTACAGGGCGGCGGGCACGATCATGCCGCAGACCGCGGCGATGACCGGAAGCGCTGCTGTGGCCGGGGTGCGCAGCTCGCCGACCACCAGTTCACGCTTGAGTTCGATCCCGGCGACCAGGAAGAAGATGCCGAGGAGTCCGTCGGCGGTCCAGTGCTCCACGGAGAGGTCCAGCCCGAGTGCCGGTATCCCGAAGTGGAAGTCGCGGATCTGCTCGTAGACGCCGCTCCACGGTGTGTTCGCCCAGACCAACGCCACTACGGCGGCGGCCAGGAGCACCAGCCCGCCGACTGTTTCCGTCCGGAGGGCCTGGACAACGGCGTTGCGCTCCGGAAGCGGCAGCAGGCCGAGGAAGGGGGAACGTTCGCGAGGGGCGGCAGCCATCAGGGAGACCTCCGGGCGTCGGATGAGGGCATACGAGCCCTGGGACGCCGACCAGACTTCCCGGCACACCGCGCGTCCGAAGCCACCGCCCGAAGGGCGGGCACTGACGCGTTGTTCACACCCTAGACGCTGGTTCCAAGCCCAGCCAGACCGTGTTTCACCTGCGGGAATGCCGTAGACGGCACGGCAAGCGGGCCCGTCCGCACCAAGGCGCGAGGTGTGGACGGGCCCGTTCAGGAGCCGGGTCAGACGGTACTCTTCACCGTCTCCTGGTCCTCGTCGGCCTCCGGGCTCTCGCCGGCCTTGCGGGCGCGGACGAACTCCAGGAAGGAGTTGAGCTCCCGCTTGACGACCGGCGCCAGCAGGTAGAGGCCGATGATGTTGATGACGGCGAGCATGAACAGCACCGCGTCGGCCATGTCGATCAGCGTCTGCAGCGTGAGCAGCGAACCGGCCACGGCGAACAGGGTGTAGACGACCTTGTAGATGGTCTCGCTGGCCTTGCTGCGGCCGAAGAGGTACGTCCACGCCTTGAGGCCGTAGTAGCCCCAGGTGAGCACGGTCGAGATGGCGAAAAGCATGACCGCGATCGTGAGGATGTACGGGAACCAGGGGAGCACCGTGGCGAACGCGTCCGACGTGATGGTCACGCCGCCGATGGACTGGTCGTCGCGGGCCTCGGCCCAGCTGGCGGGGTTGGCCACGACGATGGTCAGCGCGGTCATGGTGCAGATGACCACAGTGTCGATGAAGGGCTCGAGGAGCGCGACCAGGCCCTCGCTGGCGGGGTGCTTGGTCTTCACCGCGGAGTGGGCGATCGGCGCGGAGCCGAGACCGGCCTCGTTGGAGAACGCGGCCCGCTTGAAGCCGATGATCAGCGCACCGAGCACACCGCCCGCGACGCCCTCGGGGTTGAAGGCGCCCTCGATGATCGTGCCGACCGCGGAGGGCACGGCGGAGACGTTGACCAGGATGACGATCAGGCAGGCCACGATGTAGATGCCGGCCATGGCGGGCACGAGGCGGCTGGTGACCGAGGCGATGGAGCGGATGCCGCCCAGCAGGACGATGCCGACGAGCGCGGCGATCAGGATGCCGAAGAACAGGGCGCCGGCCGAGGAGCCCATCATGCCGCTCTCGCCGCCGGTGACGGAGACGAGCTGGGCGTAGGACTGATTGACCTGGAAGAGGTTTCCGCCGAAAAGGCCGAAGAAGAGGATCATGATCGACGCGAGCACGGCGAGGATCTTGCCGAGGGTCTTGCCGTTCTTGCCGAACCGGTCGGTCAGGCCCTTGGGCAGGTAGTGCATCGGCCCGCCCGAGACGGTGCCGTCGGCGTGCACCTCTCGGTACTTCACGCCGAGGGTGACCTCGACGAACTTGGTGGCCATGCCGAGCAGACCGCAGAGGATCATCCAGAACGTGGCACCGGGGCCGCCGATGGAGACGGCGACGGCGACACCGGCGATGTTGCCGAGTCCGACGGTGCCGGAGACGGCCGCGGTCAGTGCCTGGAAGTGGTTGACCTCGCCGGCCGACCCCTTCTCGTCGTACTTCCCTCTGACCACGTCGATGGCAAGCCGGAACTTGCGGAGCTGGACGAAGCCGAACCATGCGGTGAAGACCAGACCGGCCACCACCAGCCAGGCGACGATGAGCGGCACCTCGGTCCCGCCCACGGGGACGGCGTAGAAGACGACCTCACCCAGCCATTTGGCGATGGGCTCGAAGAATCCGCTGACGGCTTCGTCGACGGATTTGGTCATGGAGTCGAGTGACACGTTGGCTACCTCGATGGCGCAGGACCGGCGCGGAGGGGTGTGCGCCGGTCGATGTGCGGGCTTTGAGCGAACGCCGTTGTCCGATCGGCGACCCGGGGCGAGCGGTCCGCGGACTCGGACCGTGGTCACCCTGGTCTTGCTGCCGGCCCGGAGCCGGCACTCCGTGCCGCGGCCGAGCGGGGCCGCCGACGGAGTTGCGCATGTCTACCACGACCTTTACGAGATCTTTAGTGAGGCAAGTCACATAACGGTCAGTAATATTCGAAAGGCCCAGCGAGCGACGCCAGACCGTTATACGGAACTCGAGGTCCGTTCATCGGACACGTATATCCTCACAGGTGGGGTTGCGCGGAACGGCCTCCCTCCACTCCGGCGCGGTTGCCGCGTGGACCCGGCTCCGCCTCCGCGACCACCCTGCCGGCATCTTGGCAAGGGCTGCTGACAGCAGGTGCGCAAGCGCCCGCGCCTCGCTGGCAGACTGCGGCCCATGAAGCAGCCTGCCCGTCTGCCTTTGACCCCGTTACCCGTGCCGCCGCTCCGCGGTGACGAGCCAATCGTCGGCCTCCCGGACGCAACCGTGGTCCATTTCTGGCGGTTCGCCATGCCGGACCTCCGTATGAACAACACACGCGGTCTGTTCGCCGAATTCCTGGTCCACCAGGCGGTCGGCTCCCACGAGCCCCGGGTGGAATGGGCCAGCCACGACGTCGAAACCGACGACGGCCTGCGCATCGAAGTCAAGGCCGGCGCCTACTTGCAAGCCTGGGAGCAGCGCACACCGTCTCAGATCCGCTTCAGTGGGATCCGCGCTCGCACGTGGTCGCCCGATGGCGGCTACTCCGAGGCCAAGTCGTACAACGCCGACGTCTATGTTTTCGCCGTCCAGGCTGCCCGTGAACACGCTGTCTACCAACCACTCGACACGGCTCAGTGGGAGTTCTACGTACTCCCCCGCCCAGTAGTCGCCTCCCTGGACTCGGACAGCGTCAGCCTGGGCGCGGTCCGCGCGGCGGCCGGTCCGCCGGTGTCCTTTGCCGCCCTCAATGACCGCATCCGGTCGGCCGATCCCCGCCCCGGCACGACCAGCGGCTGAGAGCGGAGTCCGTGCCACAACCGTGCCGGATACGGGGTCAGCCACGGTCAGCACCGGTGCCCCGCGGTCAAGTACTCGCCCGCTGCCTCGGCCGGTGAAGCCGCAGCCAGGTCCGGTTGCGAGCGGCAGCATGCCTGGCGACCGGCTCACGCCGGTGGGTGTTCGCCGTGGTGGACGACCGTGATGAGGTGGTCGGGGCCGGGGGACTCGAGTTCGTCGAGCACGGCGACGGCCAGGTCCTCGGCGCTGATCCAGGAGCGGCCGTCGGCGCCTATGAGCAAGGTGTCGGTGCCGCGCCGATAGCGGCCGGTCCGTTCGCCGGGTTCGAGCATGGCCGGGGGACTCAGGTAGACGTAATCGGCAGCGGCATGGGCCTGGCAGGTTCGCAGCTGAGCGATTCCGGCGGCGGCGACGGCCTTGATTTCGGCAGGCACGTACGCCGGGTTGTCGGCGACCAGCAGTTCGCGGTCCCCGGGGCTGCGCAACGCGCCGGCGCCGCCGACCACGAAGACGCGGATCCCGAGCTGTGCGGCGATGTCCAGCATCGTACGGGTGGCGCCGACCAGGAACTCCTCATCGACCGGCATGGTCCGCACGGTCAGCACGACGGCGTCCGCGGCACCGTGGGAGGCGGAGCCTGCGAGCGCTTCGCGCAGAGCGTCCGAGTCGTTCGCGTCGGCCGCGATCGGCGTCACGCTCGGGCTCCTCTGGTCCTCACTCGCGGGTTTCCGGGACAGGGCGAGCACCTGGTGTCCGCGTGCGCTCGCCTCGTCGACCACCCGCCTGCCGACCATCCCGGTGGCGCCCAGTACGGCGATCGTCATGCCTGTCTTCATCGGGTCCGTCCTTCTCGTATGTGGTCGGCGCGCATCCGGTCTTCTCGGATCCGGGCTTCGGCCGGCAGACCGCGTCCCACTCGTCCCGACGGATTCGGGCATGGCGCCGCGCCGCGAGCAACGCGGCCCGGGCGGGAAGAAGTGGGCATGTGATGAAGTCTCAGACCCGCCTCATCAATGAGTCCAACACATGCTTGTCATCGCAGCCATGAACCAGAACGATGACGAGGTGGACCTTCAACAGATGCGCTACGTCGTCGCCGTCGCCGAAACCGGTAACTTCACCCGGGCCGCCGAGCGTTGCTTCGTGGTGCAGTCGTCGCTCAGTCACCGGATCGCCGGCCTGGAACGGGAGCTCGGAGTCAGGCTGTTCGCCCGGTCCAGCCGCCGCGTCGAGCTGACCGCTGCGGGAGCGGCGTTCGTCGCCGGCGCACGCGACTGCCTGGCCGCCGCCGACCGTGCCGCTGCCGACGCCGCCGCCGCGACCGGCTCGGTACGCGGCCGGCTCGCCGTGGGCGTGATCGTGACGACGGCCGCCGTGGATGTGCCGGAGGTGCTGCAGCGGTACCGCGCCCTGCACCCGGACGTCCACGTCGCCCTCCGTTCCGGACGCAGCGATGAACTGGCGGCGGCGGTCAAGAACGGCGACCTGGACATCGCCTTCCTCGGCATGCCGGAGAGCGAACGGCCATCCGGCGTGGAGTGCGTTGTTCTCGCTCATGACGAGCACGTACTGGTGGTGCCGGCCGGACACCGACTGGCGGGCGTCTCCCGGGTCACGTTGCGGGAGATCGCGGAAGAGACGTTCGTGGACTTCGTGAGCGGGACGCCCGCGCGGGCCCAGTCCGATCAGGCGTTCGCCGCCGCGAGCCTGGTTCGCCAGGTCGCGTACGAGGTCGGCGTCGTGGAGCTGATCACCAGGCTGGTCGGGCGCGGGCTCGGCATAGCGCTGCTGCCGTCGGCGTTCATCCGGCCGCGGGCCGCCGACGACCCGGAACTGGCGCTGGTTCCGGTGGTCGACGGGCCGCACCGCATCGAGTACCTGGCGTGGAGCCGCTTCAACCCGAGCCCGGCCACCCGAGCGATGCTCGACGTCCTCGGGGTCGGGCCGCGGGCGACAGCATCCTGACCCGCGACGGCTTCTTCACGCGTGGCCTCCGCCTTCACATCCGCCGCACAAGGCGGGCCGGTTGCGGGGTCCGCGGCGGGCGGACCCGGAGCCGGCTCCGGGCCCCCGCCAGGCCACCGAGGACGCCGAGCGCCGAAAAAAGTGGTCGGGCTTCCCCGGGGCTGTACGGGGTCGCAACTGCCAGCAAGCCGTGCGGCCTTCAGCCCGTGAAGCGGCCGAAGCCCTCGTGCGGCCGGGTGGGCGCGGGCTTTGGGATGCTTGGGTCCATGAGCACACCTCCCGACGGTCTGCCCGTCTATCGCGTTCTGACAGGCCCCGACGACGCGGCCTTCTGCCGTCGCGTCAGTGAGGCACTCGAGCTGGGGTACCGGCTGCATGAAGGGCCGGCCGTCACGTTCAACGGTGACCGGGTCGTCGTGGCCCAGGCCGTGGTCTGGCCGGCGGAACGGTAGGAGGGGCGCAGCCCCGGGGCGACGACCGGGGCGCAGGGATGTTCGGGGCGTTCGGGGCGTTCGGGCCGGGAAAGGCCCCGTCACCAGTCGCAATCGTCGTCGCGGTCCCAGCGGCCCCCGCCCGGATGGTCGCGATCGTCGCGGCAGTCGTCGCGGTCGCGCCAGGTCTGGGACGGGGTGGGGGCGGGCGTCGGCGTGGCGGCCGTGGTCGTGGGGGACGACGGCGACGAGGCGACCAGGGCCGACGCCGTCGCCGGGGCCGGGGAGGAGACCGGCGAAGAAGCCGGGGAGGAGACGGGGGACGAGGACGGCCGCGTCCCCGCGGCGGTCGAAGGATTCGGGGTGCTCGGGGTGGGCGACGGGACGTCCGTCGGTGTGATCAGGTTGGGGCGTCCGCCGACTTCGACGTCGGCCACGGGAGCGGGCTCCCCCACGGTTTCGCCGCTGTCGTCCCCGAGCATCAGCACCGCGCCGCCGAGCAGCGCGCCCGCGCCGAGCACGGCGCAGAGGCCGAGCAGCACCTTGGGGCGTGACGGGGCCCGGTGACGCCCTGGTGTCCGAGCGCCGGGCGCCGCGCACGCCTCGCACGCGCGTCCGTTGGGTCTGCATCCCTCACAAAGCATGACGGACACTATGCAGCACTGCCGTACCCGCCCGCAGGCAAGGGGTCTCTTCGTTCCGCGAGAGGGCTCACGCGCGGCACTCGGCCCGCATCTGTGCCGCCGCGTGGTGCGCTCCGCCGCGGTCGCCTCCGCCCACGTCCTCGCCCCTGTCGACGAGTTGTACGGTCAGCCGCTGGTCGTGGACCGGCACCTTCTCGACGACGAGGCCGCTGCCCCGCAGTTCGGTCTGGTCGATCTCGAAGACCTTCACCACGCTGTCCGGATCGTCCGCGTCCGACAGCACGTGGTAGGTGGTGGGCCGGCCCGCCACGTCGCGGTCGCGTCCGCTGTCGGGTACGACGACGGCGACCGAGCACGTGTCGTAGCCGCTGCCGACGTACCAGGACCAGGTCGCCCGCCCGTCTCCGTCCTTGGTGCTCCTGCCGGACATGGGGACCGCCGTGAAGCTGCCGTCGCAGCCGTCGCCGCGGTGGCCGCCGGAGCTGACGGTGTACCAGCCGCTGTCGCCGTCGCTGAAGCGGTTCTCCTCCCGGTAGAGCCCGCCTCCCGTGCAACCGGGCCCGGCCCAGGCGGAGTAGGCGGGCCCCCGGGCCTGCTCGGGCGGCCGGACCTTCGCGGGGGGTTTCGGGGTGGCGCGCACGGGCGGCGGGGAGCCGGCGTCGCTCGGCGGGTCCGCGGGGGCGATGCGCTGCGGTGCGCCGCCCAGGTCGCCGATGTCGCCCGCGCCGGGGGCCGGGCCGTCGCCGGATGCTTCCGAGGCCTGCGAGGTGTTCCCGAACAGGTCCGCGGCAGAGACGGTCAGGGCGGCCACCGCCACCACGACGGCCCCTGCCAGCAGGAGTCTGTTCCTGCGGGAGAGCAGGGACAGGCGCCCCGGCAGGGCCCGTCCCGTCGACCGTCCGGGGCCGGGGTGCCCGGCCGACTCGCGCCTGGCCGTCTCACCGGCCTTCCCGCACCTCGGGCAGTTCATTCCCGGGAGGGCCTGTGTGCCGTCGCCGCCGCATTGTTCGCACGCCATGTATTCGCACCTGCATCAGTGGACCGACCGATCGGTATGCCGAGCGCGTCCACTATGCACGAGCAGCGGAGGGTGAGGTAGGTGTTAACGCGGGTAAGGGCGAAAGGATCTAGCGGAGTTCGTCAGGGCAAGGAGTACCGCGGGGGAACTGGTACGGGGCGGCGAGCCGGTAGGTGCCGGGCCGCGGGGCGAGGAGTTCGGTCCACTCGTCGCCCTCCGTGTCCTCCTCCGCCTTCAGCAGACAGCCGTTGGTGTTGACGAAAGTCCTGGGTCCGTCCTCGCGGGCCTGTGACTCCGGCGTCTCCTGCGGGCCTTCGACACCCTTGCCCTCGTCGTCCACGAGACTCAGCCACGGAGAGTAGGGGACGCGGATCAGTACCCGGCCGGCGTTCTTCACGTGGATGGTCAGCTCGCCCGCGCCCGCATGGTCCACGGTCGCCGGCGGTTCCGCCATCGGCGTCGGGTTCTCGACCGCGAACAGCTGCCAGTTGGCGTCGCCCCAGATACGGGTCAGATAGGGCTGGCCCGCGCGGACGAGCTCCGCCTCCTGCTCGGCTCCGCTCGAGTCCGGCGCCCCCTTCGGCAGCACCACGTAGTGCACAGCCCACCGGTGGAGCCATTCGCGGTAGTCCGCGGAGGTGAGGACGTTCTCCTTGTCGTAGAAGAGCGGGTTGCGCTTCATGTCGGCCTGACGGTTCCAGCCGCGGGCCAGGTTGACGTACGGGGCGAGGGCCGACGCCTCCCGGTGGCTGCTCGCCGGCACGACCTCGACCCGCCCGCGTTCGGCGTTCACCTCCTGGAGCCGGTTGACCAGCGGCGCGAGCTCGCGGTTCCAGGAAGCCGTCGGGGCCGTACGGACGATGTCGTCCACGCCCTTGTAGCCGATCCAGGTGTTCAGTCCGACGACGGCGATGACGACGGCGTACCACTTACGGGAACGGGGCACGGTGTACGGCAGGGCGGCGAGCAGCACCACGCCCGCGAAGAGCATGGGCAGCCTGGACACGTTGGACCCGATCTGCGAGTCGATCGCCCAGGTCAGCAGCGTGCCGACGGCGTAGACCGCGGCGCCGGTGCGGACGGTGCGCCACTCCTTCGGTACGAGGAGGAGCACGAGGACGCCGTAGAGGAACGGGAGCGACGTCGACCCGATCGACATGGGCTGTGTGCCGGAGAACGGGAACAGCCACGCGGACAGGGCCACGACGAGCACCGGCGTGAGGCCGATCGCGTACGCCCCCGGCCGGCGGCCGTTGAGGAACAGCGCCGCGGCCACCACGCCGAGGAACAGGCCCGCGACGGGGCTTGCCGCGGTGGCGAGACCGGCGAGCGGCGCGGCGACGACGGCCTTCGCCCAGCGGTGGTGCCGCAGTCGGTGCGGCCAGCAGAAGACGGCGCCGACCGCGCCGAGCGCGAACATCATGCCGAGGCCGAAGGTGACCCGGCCGGACAGCGCGTTGCACAGGAACGCGAAGACGCCCACGAGGGAGCACGCCACCGGGTTGCGCACGGCACGCACCCGGACCAGCATCAGCGCGGTCAGGGTGGCCGACACGGTGCCCGCGAGCATCATGGTCGTCCGCACGCCGAGGACCGACATCAGGTACGGGGAGACCACGCTGTACGAGACGGGGTGCATACCGCCGTACCAGGCGAGGTTGTACGCCGAGTCGGGGTGGCGGCCGACGAACTCGGCCCAGGCGTCCTGGGCCGCGATGTCGCCGCCGCTGTTGGCGAAGAAGAAGAACCAGAGCAGGTGAACGAAGGCGGCCGCGGCCGTCGCGAGGGCGACGGGGTGACGTGAGAGGCGGTCGCGTACGCCCACCGACCGGGTGGGAACGGGGGTGGGGGCGGAGGTGGAGGTGGAGGTGGAGGTGGGGTTGGACGGGAGTCGTGGCTCCGGCAACTGCGGCTTCGACGGCGCATTCGACTTCGACTGCTGACGGAGCGGTATTCGCGGACCGGTGCCGATGGTGTTGTCGTCGGCGGCCGCGGAGCCGTCGACCGGCCGATCGCCGCTGGTTCCAGCCGTGTTCGTGCCGTGGGTGCTGCTGCCGTCCGTCCGTGTCGGCTCAGCGGTGGTCACTGCGGCTCTCCCCGTCCTGTCCTGCTGTCCGCCGTCGTCCTCCCGGCCGGCCGCGCCACGATGCTCGCTGTTCGCTTCTCGTTCCACAAGACGCTGCCCGGGCGCCCGAAGTTGCCCCGGGACGCTAGCACGCGGGCGCCCCGGTCTCCCGGGACGCCCGCGCGGCGGTCAGCCGAGGCGGGTGAGCTTGGCGCCGACGCCCGGCTCGGAGAGGTCCCGCTGCAGGGCTACCGGTGCGCTGACCTTGCCGACGCCCTCGCCCACGGACACCTGGCCGACGACCGTTCCGGCCTTCGCCGCGTGCGGGACCGCGCTGCCGTTCTCCGCGATCTCGATCTTCACCTGGAGACCGGCCCAGCCGACGGCCTTCAGGTCCTTGGTGGCGACGACGGGCGTACGGCCGCCGAGTCCGTCGTCGACGTGCCCGACGACGTCACCCTTCTTGACCACCGTGGCCGAGGTGACGGCCTCCTGGGCCGGCGGGATCAGGGCGATGCTGTAGTCGATCGCCTTCTCCAGCTTCTGCCACAGCGCAGGAGCGTCCTGCGCGCCCATCACTATCCCGACGATGCGCCGGACCTCACCGTCGACGACGGCGTTCGCGGACCAGAGCAGGTTGCCGCCGGCCGGCGTGGACGAACCGGTCTTGATACCGCCGACACCGTCCATCAGCAGGGCCCGGTCGTTGTTGTTGCGGATCTTGCCGTCGATGCCCGGGATCTCGACCTGCGTCGTGTTCACGATCTCCCTGAACACGTCGTTCTCCATGACCGCCTTGCCGAGCTTGATCTGGTCCAGCGGGGTGGAGACGGTGGTGGCCTTGAGACCGCTCGGGTCGGTGTAGGTGCTGTTCGTCATGCCGAGTTCCTTGGCGGCGTCGTTCATCTTCTTGACGAACGCCTCCTCGGAGCCGGCGTCCCAGCGCGCCAGCAGACGGGCCGCGTTGTTCCCCGAGGGGATCATCAGCAGCTGGAGCATCTGCTTCTCGGTGAACTGCTGGCCTTCCTTGATGGGAGCCGTCGACTCGCTCTTCGCCTTCGACTCCTCCTCGGCCTTCTTGTCGACGGTGATCTTCGGGCCGACCTGCTTGCCGGTGATCGGATGGTCCCTGAGGATCACGTACGCCGTCATCGTCTTCGCGACGCTGGCGATGGGAGCGGGCTTCTGGGCGCCGTACTGACCGAGACTGCCGACGCCGACGACCTCGGCCGCGCCCTGGCCCTCCGCCGGCCACGGGAGTTCGAGCTTGCCGCCCTCGAAGCTGTAGGTCTCCTCCGCGGACAGCGCGAGCGTGGGGTCCGGAAGCGGACGCACCAGCTGTACGACCGCAAAGACGATCAGGAGGAGCAGGACCAGCGGCGTCCAGATCTTGACCCGTCGCACGACCGTGCGGACCGGCGTCGGCGGCGGCGGAGGCGTGTTCGTCAGCTCGGCGAGCAGGTCGAGCGGCGGCAGCGGCGGCAGCGGCTGCTGCCTGGTCCGCTCGGCCTCGGCGAGTGACGCGGGAGTCCCGGACGCGGCCGGGAGCGGCTGCGCCGGCGCGGGGGCGGACGCGGACGGCGCGGAGGCCGCCGGTGCCGGCGCGGAAGGCGCCGCGGCCTTGGGCGTCTTGGGCGCGGCGGCCGGGGGACGTACGTCGTCGCGGCGCAGCGGCACGAAGGTGCTGGTGCGCTCGGCGTCCGTCTCCGGCTGCGACGCCGGCTCGGGACGGGACTCCGGACGGGACTCGGGCCTCGCGGCGGGCGTGGCCCGCGGGGGCATCTTGAGGGCGGTGGTGGGCTGGTCGACGGCCGGACGCCGCAGCGCCTTGAACATGGTCGTCGGCTGGTCGACGCCGTGCCCGTCGGCCTCGGCGGGGGCGCCGGCTTCGCTCTTTGCTTCCGCACTGACCGGGGCTTCGGCTTCGCCGTCTTCGGTGTCTTCGGCGTCGGGGCTCGTGCGCCCGGCCTCGTCCTCGTCCTGGCCGTCGCCGTCCCCTGCCGACGAGCCGTCGGCGGACCGTTCCGCCGCCGGCGCATCGGTGTCGTCCGTGGCTGTGGCTGTGGCTGCGTCAGAAGCCTTCATGTCGGCAGGCTCGGCGCCGTCCGACGTGTCGGCGGCATCGGCCGTGGCGACCGCAGCCGCGTCCTCCGCCCCGTCGCCGTCGGGAGTGGCGTCGGTGGACGGGTCCTTGGCGGTCTCGTCGGCCGTGGCGGCCTCCGCGAGGGGCTGCGTGGCGGGCTCCGTGGCGGACGACGCCTCCTCGGAGACCTCCGCGCTTCCCTCGGCCTCCTCGTCCTGCCGGACGCCCTCAGAGCCCTCCTCAGAGCCCTCCGAGTCCTCGGCAGCCTCGGGCTTCTTCGAGCCGTCGGAGTCCTCCGAGCCGTCCTCCGGTTCGTCCGCCGTCGCCACCCACGCCGCAACCGCGGCGCGCAGGCGTGCGTCATTGCCCGAAGGGGCCGCGTCCGGCTCCGCGGGCGGCGGCGTGGTCCTGAAGACGGCCGTCGCCTGGTCCACGGGGGCCGGGCGCTCCGTCGCCTCGTCCGTCGTCGTCGTGGAGGTGTCATGGCCGGAGCCCTGTCCCTGCACGGCGTCGCGCCCGGGAGATGGCCGGCGGAACACGGTGAGACGCGGATCGCGCTCCTCCTGAGTCGTCTCCCCCGACGACTTCCGCTGCTCCGACTTGTCGGGGGACTCGCCCGCCACCGTGCCTCCTCCATGAGTCATGTGCCATGCGCCATGCGTATGTCTTCACGAACACCAGGAACCGGCGGCCCGCCGACGGCCCGTGGTGTCCGAACCATCTACCAGTGTCCTGTGTGAGCGCTTGGCTCCCGTGCTAGACGAGAACGACATACCTATCGGTTCCCTAACAAAGCACCCAGGCGCCCTCGACAGACCAATGTGAGAGGGGTCACCCTGTCATTCATCCACGCGGGGAGGCATGGATGGGCAGGAGCCGCAGAACACTTCCGGAGGAGCTTCTGCTGCTCGCTCTGGACCCGGCAACGGGTACCACAGCGCAGCCGCAGTCGCTCGACCTCGGCCTGGCCGGGGCACAGCTAGTAGAGCTGGCTCTGGCAGGACGGATAGCCCCAGACGGGGATCGTATCGCCGTGGTGATGCCACGGCCGACAGGAGATCCGACCCTGGACTCCGCACTGGAGCTGCTGCGCAGACGCGGCAGTCCGGTACGGGCGGTCCACTGGATCGGCGGGCCCCGACTGGGGCTGCGCCAGATTTACCTCTCGCATCTGGAGCGGTGCGGCATGGTGCATGCCGTTGCGGGCCAGATGTGCGGAGTTCTGCCGACGACTCGCTACCAGGCGACGGACACGGCGATCAGCCGGGACATCAGGGCCCGGCTGGACAGTGCGATCCGCACCGGTGTACCACCGGACCCGCGGACCGCGGCGCTTGCCGCACTGGCCCACGCGGTCGGACTCGGCAAGCACCTGTACCCGGGCAACGAAGGGCGTTCCTCGCGGTCCCGTCTGCGGGACCTCATCAGGCACGACCCGATGGGCGGCCTCGTCGCGCACGCGGTGATGGACGTCCAGAACGGTGTGGCCGCCCAGCCGCGCCGTGCCCAGCCGACGGCCCCCGCAGGCCGCCAGCCGGGACCCGTACCGATGCAGCCACGCCGCAGCAGCATGGCGGCACGTGTCGTCGCGCACTGAGCACGGCACCGCAACACCGCACCACCCGACACCCCTTGAACGGCACCGCGGAACCGGAGCGCTGAAGCGCCGTAGCCGGAACCGCGGTGCCGCACAGCAGGACCGCCGCACCGTCGTCCCCAACGTCCGGTTCGGGAGCCGCAAGTGAACGCGCGGGGCAGCCAGGAGGCTGCCCCGCGCG
>NZ_JBSGZJ010000064.1:0-22417 GCF_053610925.1 Streptomyces sp. NPDC054847
CCGCGCCCGAGGAGCCCCGCGTCGGTGACCTCCCGGACGACACCGGCGGGGCCGAGGGCGAAGGCGCGGCGGAGGGCGGCGTAGCCGCCGTGGGCGCGGTAGTCGTCGAGGGAGGCGGGGTCGACGACGCCGACGCGTGCGAGCAGGGTCAGCGCCGGGTCCCCCGCCTGCGGGACGGCCGCGCCGGCCGAGGGCTCCGCGGGCGCGAGGTCCGGGGCGGCGGTGGCGGCGGCGAGGGCGGTGGGGGTGGCGGGAGCGATGACGGCGGTGGCGTAGGCGGGCGCTTTCCCACGCCGCCCCTTTCCGACCCGGGGCTCCGCCCCGTCCTCCACGCCGGGGGCTCCGCCCCCGGACACCCGCGCCTCGAACGCCGGCGGGGCTGGGTTTGCCGCCTGGTCGGGGCCCTGTCCCGAGCGTGGCGCGGCGGTCGCCGGCGGGGCCGGAGTGCCGGCCCGAAGGGGCGATTCGGGGTCCGGGGCCCGCCCCGCTTGCGGGGAGGGGGCCCCCGCGCGGATCAGCAGGGCCGCCGGGGCGCGTTCGCAGAGGCCCAGGCAGGGGCTGGGCTGGACGGAGATGTCCGGGCCGAGGGCGTCCGCCGCCGACAGGGAGCCGCCGCGCGCCGCGCACGCCAGGTCCGTGCACACGTGCAGCACCTTCGCCGGCCGGGGACGCACCGAGAACATGGAGTAGAACGTCGCCACCCCGTACGCCTCCGCCGGCGGCACCGTCAGGCGCCGGCAGATGTAGTCGAGCGCCCCTTCGCTCAGCCATCCCACCCGGTCGTTGACCGCGTGCAGCGCCGGGAGCAGCAGGTCGCGGCGGTCCCTGGCCGCGCGCCCAGCGCAGCTCGTCGGACGAGCGGTCCAAGCCGCCCTCCCAGCCGGTCTCCGGCGCGCCGAGCAGCGCGTCGACGGCGTCCCGTTCCTCGTCCGTCGCCTTCGCGGTTTCCGTGAACTTCAGGTCCATGCGGGCACCAGCTTCTCGATCCGGACGGCCGAGGCCTTGAATTCCGCGGTACCGGCGATCGGGCAGTTCGCCTCGATCGTCAGGGAATTGGTGTCGACCTCGTCGGGGAAGTGCATCGTCATGAAGGCGAGTCCCGGCCGCAGCCCGGGGTCCACCCACACGGGGGCGGTCACCGAGCCCCGGCGTGACGTGACGCGGACCTCCTCTCCGACCCGTACGCCGTACGCCTCCGCGTCCTCGGGGCAGAGTTCGATGTACTCGCCGCGCCGCAGCGGCGAGGCGAAACTTCCGCTCTGCACACCGGTGTTGTAAGAGTCGAGCCGGCGACCGGTCGTCAGCCGCAGCGGGTACGACTCGTCGGTGAGGTCGACCGGCGGGTCATGCCGCACCAGCCCGAACTCGGCGGGCGCCCCGCGCCTGGCCGGGTCCTTCTCCCACAGCCTGCCGTGCAGGAAGCTCGACGGCAGTTCGGAGACGTCGGGGCACGGCCACTGGAGGCCCTGGTGCTCCTCCAGCCTCTCGTACGTCATGCCGTAGTGGTCGGGGGAGAGCGAGCGCAGTTCGTTCCAGACGGCCTCGGAGTCGTCGAACTTCCAGTCGTGGCCCAGCCGTTCGGCGACGTCGCAGATGATGGCGATGTCGTCACGGGCCTCGCCCGGCGGGACGAGCGCGGCCCGCACCCGCTGCACCCGGCGTTCGCTGTTGGTGGTGGTGCCGTCCGTCTCCGCCCAGCCCGCCGTCGCGGGCAGTACCACGTCCGCCAGCTCGGCGGTCCTCGTCAGGAAGATGTCCTGCACGACCAGGTGGTCGAGCGACTCGAGCCGCCGTACGGCCTGCCCGCTGTCCGCCTCCGACTGGGCCGGGTTCTCGCCGATGCAGTACACGGCACGGAGCTCACCGCTCTCCATCGCCTCGAACATCTCGGTCAGCGTCTTGCCGTAGCGGGGCTGGATGGCCGCGCCCCAGGCGCGTTCGAACTTCTCGCGCGTCGCGGGGTGGAGGATGTCCTGGAAGCCGGGCAGCCGGTTGGGGATCGCGCCCATGTCGCCGCCGCCCTGCACGTTGTTCTGGCCGCGCAGCGGCTGCACGCCGGCGCCGTACCGGCCGACGTGACCGGTGAGCAGGGCGAGGTTGATCAGCGCCCGGACGTTGTCGGTGCCATTGTGGTGCTCGGTGATGCCGAGGGTCCAGCAGAGCTGCGCGCGTTCGGCGGTGGCGTAGGCGTGCGCCAGTTCCCGGATCGCCGCGGCGGGCACGCCCGTCACCTTCTGCGCGGCGCTCAGTGTCCACGGCTCGACGAGTTCCGCGTACTCCTCGAAGCGGGTCGTCGCGCGTTCCACGAAGGCCCGGTTGACCAGGCCGGCGTGGATGATCTCGCGTCCGACGGCGTGGGCGAGCGGGATGTCGGTGCCGACGTTGAGGCCGAGCCAGCTCTCCGCCCACTCGGCGGTCGAGGTGCGGCGCGGGTCGACCGCGTACATCTTCGCGCCGTTGCGTATCCCCTTCAGTACGTGCTGGAAGAAGATCGGGTGCGCGAAGCGGGCGTTGGAGCCCCACATGACGATCAGGTCGGTGTGGTCGACCTCCTCGTAGGAGGAGGTGCCACCGCCGGAGCCGAAGACCGCGGACAGGCCCGCCACGCTGGGCGCGTGACAGGTGCGGTTGCAGGAGTCGACGTTGTTGGTGCCCATCACGACGCGGGTGAACTTCTGTGCCACGTAGTTCATCTCGTTGGTGGCGCGGGCGCAGGAGAGCATCGCGAAGGCATCGGGCCCGTGCGCCTCGCGGGTCCGCCGGAAACCGGCCGCGGCCCGCTCCAGCGCCTCGTCCCAGCTCGCCCTGCGCAACTGTCCGTCGTCGCCGCGGACCAGTGGATGGGTGAGCCTCGGATACCGCTTCTGCGGCTTCTTCTTCATGCTGCGCTCCCTGTGGAGGGGATCGAGGTCGATGCGAGGAGGTCGGCGAGTGCGTGCACGGCGCACAGCTTCGGTACGGGGGTCTTCGTCAGCGCGGCCAGTTCGACGACGGCGGCGAGCAGCACGTCCAGCTCGAGCGGTTTGCCCTTCTCCAGGTCCTGGAGGGTGGACGTCTTGTGGTCGCCCACGCGCTCCGCGCCGGCGAGACGCCGCTCGACGGAGATCTCCGGACGGCAGCCGACGGCCGCGGCGACCTCGAGCGTCTCGTGCATCATCGTCTCGACCAGCGCCTTCGTGTCCCGGTGGCGGCAGATCTGCGCCATCGTGGCCCGGGACAGCGCGCTGATCGGGTTGAAGGAGATGTTGCCGAGCAGCTTGATCCAGATGTCGTTGCGCAGATCCGGCTCGACGGGGCACTTCAGCCCGCCGGCGACCATGGCGTCGCTGAACTCGACACAGCGCGGCGACACGGTCCGGTCCGGCTCGCCGATGGAGAACCGGGTCCCTTCCAGGTGCCGTACGACGCCGGGCGCCTCGAGTTCCGTGGCGGCGTAGACGACACAGCCGATGGCGCGTTCCGGCGGCAGGGTCGCGCTGACGGTGCCGCCCGGGTCGACGCTTTCGATGCGGCGGCCGGCGTAGGGGCCGGGCAGGCCGTGGAAGTACCACCACGGGATGCCGTTCTGGGCGGCGATGACGGAGGTGCGCTCGTGCAGCAGCGGGTGCACCAACGGGCCCGACGCGGCGTACGAGTTGGCCTTGAGACCGAGGAAGACATGGTCGACGGGGCCGACGGACGACGGGTCGTCGGTGGCGTTCGGACGGGCGGTGAAGTCACCGCGGGGACTGAGCACACGGACTCCGTCGCTGCGCATGGCCGCGAGGTGGGCGCCGCGGGCGATGAGATGGACCTCGGCGCCGGCGCGGTGGAGCGCGGCCCCGACATACGCGCCGATGGCTCCGGCGCCGACAACTGCGACTTTCACGGGGCTCTCCGTTCGGTTGACGACCGAGCGAGGGAGGAATGTGATGAGGGTGAGTCGACAGAATATTGTCTACAGTATGCCTTTCAGGCGGTCAAGGGTCGTGTCGCACGGAGCCGGCAGGCGCCGCGCACCCTTCGGGAAGCTCCAAAGTCCGGGGCGGAAGGCTGTGGGATCACATGCCGCCGTACCGGTCGGTAGCAGCCAAGACTGGGTGTTTCCTGCCTTACTGATCGAGGAGAACGCCATCCATGACCGGCTCACGTGTCGTCGCGCTCGGGCACTACCAGCCCTCCAAGGTGCTCACCAACGACGACCTGGCGGCCATGGTCGACACCAGTGACGAGTGGATCCGCAGCCGTGTCGGCATCCGGACCCGCCATGTCGCGGGCCCCGACGAGCCGGTCGACGAGCTCGCGGCGCACGCCGCGGCCAAGGCGCTGGCCGCCGCCGGGATGACGGCCGCCGACATCGATCTGGTGCTGGTGGCGACGTCGACGGCCGTCGACCGCTCGCCCAACACGGCGGCGCGGGTGGCGGCCCGGCTGGGCATGGGCTCGCCCGCGGTGATGGACCTCAATGTCGTCTGCGCCGGCTTCACCCACGCGCTCGCCACCGCCGACCACACCCTGCGGGCCGGCGCGGCCTCCCGGGCGCTGGTCATCGGGGCGGACAAGATGGCCGACATCGTGGACTGGACCGACCGCTCGACCTGCGTCCTCGTCGGTGACGGCGCCGGCGCGGCCGTGGTGGAGCGCGTCCCCGAAGGGCAGGAGCCGGGCATCGGCCCGGTGCTGTGGGGTTCGGTCCCCGAGATGGGGCACGCCGTACGGATCGAGGGCACTCCGCCGCGTTTCGCGCAGGAGGGCCAGGCCGTCTACCGGTGGGCCACCACGCAGCTGCCGCCGATCGCCCGCAAGGTCTGCCAACGGGCGGGAGTCGCGCCGGAGGACCTCGCGGCCGTGGTCCTGCACCAGGCCAACCTGCGGATCATCGAGCCGCTCGCGCAGAAGATCGGCGCCGTCAACGCCGTCGTCGCCCGCGACGTCGTCGACTCCGGCAACACCTCGGCCGGATCGATCCCGATGGCGCTGTCCAAGCTGGTCGAACGCGGTGACATCCGGTCGGGCGACCCGGTGCTGCTCTTCGGGTTCGGCGGCAACCTCTCGTACGCGGGCCAGGTCGTCCGCTGCCCCTGACGCCCCGGCGCGGCACACTGAACGGCATGGTGAACAAGCGGAGCGCCGGGCTGCTGCTGTGGCGGCGGCGGGAAGCCGGTGTCGAGGTCCTCATCGGGCACATGGGCGGCCCGTTCTGGGGGTCGCGCGACGAGGCGGCATGGTCGATCCCGAAGGGTGAGTACACCCCCGACGAGGAGCCGATGGCCGCCGCGCGGCGGGAGTTCGAGGAGGAGTTCGGGCTCCAGGCCCCGGACGGGGAGTGGCATCCGCTCGGCGAGGCGCGCCAGTCGAGCGGCAAGCTGGTGACGGCCTGGGCGCTGGAGGGCGACCTGGACACCTCCCTCGTCGTGCCGGGGACCTTCACCATGGAGTGGCCACGAGGGTCGGGCCGGTTCAGTGAGTTCCCGGAGATCGACCGGGCGGAGTGGTGCGGGCTGGACGAGGCGCGGCGAAAGCTGGTCAGCGGACAGCGGGTCTTCCTGGAGCGACTGATTCCGCTTGTCGGGCAGGACAGTTGACGTGACCGGTTCGGGCCCGGCGACGTGACCGGCATCTCGGTGTCGGTCCCGATTGCGCTCGGTAGACTGTAGACGATAGCCAATTCCTCGATCGCTGTTGTCGTCCGTAACTCGTCCGCTCCATCGCCCGGAAGGGGACCGCCGATGCTGTCCGCAGGACTGCCGCAGGGAACCGTGCCCAAACTGGAACGGCCCGGCCCGCTGCGTGAGCGCGTGTACGAGGCGCTGCTGGAACTGATCACCACCCGGGCGCTGCGGCCCGGCCAGCACCTGGTCGAGAGCGAGCTCGCCGGTCATCTCGGAGTCTCCCGGCAGCCCGTGCGCGAAGCGCTGCAACGGCTCAACACCGAGGGCTGGGTCGACCTTCGCCCTGCCCAGGGCGCGTTCGTCCACGAGCCGACCGAGTCGGAGGCCGACCAGCTCCTGTCCGTGCGCACGCTGCTGGAGGCGGAGGCAGCCAGGCTCGCGGCCGCGAACTCCGGCACGGCCGGCATCGAGGCGCTCGAGGAGCTGTGTGCCAAGGGGGAGCAGGCGGTCGCGGACGACGACGTCGACCTGGCGGTCGCCACCAACGCCGTCTTCCACGCCAAGGTGATGGAGCTCGCCGGCAACCTGGTCCTGGCGGAGCTCGCCGGGCAGGTCGACCGCCGTGTCCGCTGGTACTACACCCCGGTCGCCCGGCAGCGGGGACGCCAGTCGTGGATCGAGCACCGCGAACTGATCGCGGCCATCTCCGCCCGCGACGAGAAGCGGGCCACGGAGGTCATGCGGGCGCACACGGAGCACACACGCAAGACCTACCACCAGCACGAGCAGTCCTGACCCGGCGCCCGGTCGGGCGGGCGAGCGGTTCAGGCGGGCGGGTGGACGGCCGCATGTCGCCGTGCCGAGGTCTCCGTATCGGTGGTAGCACTGACTGCGCCGACGAAGGAGAGCCGCCGTGGGAAGAATCGTGATCAGCGAGAACGTCTCGCTCGACGGAGTCGTCCAGGACCCGACCGGTGACGAGGGCTTCGAGCGCGGCGGCTGGTTCGCCCGGATCGGCGACAAGGACCGCGGAGCGTGGGCCGAGGCCGAGTTCGACGAGGCGCTGCGCGCCGATGCCCTGCTGCTGGGGCGCCGGAGCTACGAGTGGTTCGCGGCGCGCTGGCCCTCCCGGAGCGGCGCGTGGGCGGACAGGCTGAACAGCATGCCCAAGTACGTCGTCTCCTCGACCCTCGAAGACCCCGACTGGAACAACTCGTCGGTCCTGAAGGGCGAGGTGGTGGGTGCGGTCTCCAGGCTGAAGCAGGAACTCGGCGGGGAGATCGTCGTCTACGGCAGCCGTCGGCTCGCCCGCACGCTGATGGAGCACGATCTGGTCGACGAGCTGCGGCTGATGGTCCATCCAGTGATGCTCGGCGCGGGCGAGTCGATCTTCGGCGGGACCGGCGAGGAGAAGCCCCTCCGCCTGCTCGGCAACCGTACCGTCGGTGACGGCCTCGCCTACCTCACCTACGAGCTCGTCCGCGACGCCTGACCTCCGTACACCGTTCCTTTTAAGTGAGCAGGAGTGAGTCTTGTACCCATTCCTGCTCACTGCGGACATTCCGAACGGTTTTGGATGTCCGACTGGTCGCCCGCGTTCTCTGCTCCTCCGTTCGGCGACGTGCATCGTGTGCACGGTCCGCGACGGGGTGGCGGGCTTCCTCACGCCCTCGTGTGCCTGGTCCGGCCTGGGCGGTCCGATGCCCACGGCGATCGCTCTGGTCGTCGTGGGGCGGTGCCGTCCGTCGCCGGATCGGGTGCCCGAGGGTGCGACGCCCGATCGCGATACCGGCGGCATCGTGACGGGACATCTTCCGTTTCTTGCTGGTGAGAGGCTTGCGCCAGTGCTCGGCGCCCCACATCGAGGTGTACGCGGGATCGACCGCGACGATCGACAGGTCGTACTCGGCGGCCATGGAGACGAGCCTGGCTTTGAGCTTGCCGGTGGGGATGCCGGAGATGAGCTGCCGGAACCGCTTGCGCCTGCCGTGCTTCTCGCGGGTCTTCTCGGCGGTGAAGTCCAGGTTCTCGATGCCGATCGCCTTGACGCCGCACCGCTTCGCCCAGCGCAGCAGTTGGCTGATGGCGTGCCTGGTCTGGGCGTCTCGGTGGTCGGCGGTGCCGGACAGGTCGTAGAAGAAGCGCCGCGGGTCGCCGACGGGGTTGCCGTGGGCGTCGAGGCGGTAGGCGGCGAAGTGGTCGGCGTTGGTGTCCACTCCGACCATGCCGGCGGCGCGGGCCGTTTCCAACGGGACGGTCTTGACCACCGGCCGCGTCCACGACGCGGTGAGGTACCAGCGGCCCTTGGCCATGTCCAGGTGGATGCGGTAGGCCACGGCCCGGTTCGCTTCGATACGGTCGCACCACTCGGCGCCCCGGTGCGCGAAGGCGACCTTGGACGCGAGGACGTACCGGCCGTGCCGGGCGTTCGCCAGCCGAGCGGGGCGGGAAGCTTGATCGATACTTCGCCGTCGGGGGTGACGCGGACGGTCTCGTTGCCGAAGCGCTTCCCGGACTCGCCGTCGGCCTGGAGGAACCAGCGCTCGGCCTCCCACCGCTTGCGCCATTCGGCCTCGGTGAGCTGAGCGGCGTCCAGGTTCTGACGCTTGCCCAGCAGACGCCTGCCGCCGCGTACGACGTGGACGACACCGGCCTCACGCTCGGCACGAACGGCATCGAGGCGGTGTTCCAAGGTTGCCAGGCGGCGGGACTTGGCGAACCACTCCTGCCGGGTGCGGTATCCGCCCGGTGCCCGCTTGGTTCCCTTGCCACCGATCGGCTGGGACAGCCGGTGCATCAGGGTGCGCACACCGGCCTCAAGGCCTTGGATGTGGGCGAGTTGGCAACGCCGGGACAGCGCCCACTGATCATGCGACGCCTTGGTGATCGCACCGGTCCAGCGGGACGACGAGGCGGCGGTCAGACCCTGTTTGCGGGCCGCCCACATATCGCTGTTGTGATCCAGGCCGTTAGCGCATCGGGCCTTCAGGTCCAGCGACGCCAGGCGGCCGAGATGCTCGCCGACGAGCCGTAACACCTTGTCGTCCTCGGGCGTAAGGTGCTTGAGCCGATCACGTATCGCCACCCCGGAGGGCCCGAGGGCGACGAACGGCGCATCGATCACACGCAGTTGCTTCCTCCGGCCTTGCCCCACCGTCCACCTCCCTCCTCGATCGACACCACGAACCTACCGGCACCCACCGACAACCCATTCCCTGCGGCCTCACGATCTGCAACCCACCACAGACCCGGACCCACTCACGCGACCTTACGCTCACACCTACTCACTCAAACTCGAGCAGTTTCAAACCCCTCCGTCGCATGCCTCGTGTGCCCGTATCCGTCCAGCGGTGCGCATGTCCGACCGGACCCGGTACGGACAAGGAAGACAGGCTCTGTGTCGACCCGACGGCCGCTCTTTGTCCCGGGTGTGGAGAAAGTTGGGCCGGAACTGCGCGCAAGTTCTTCCCAGTTCGGTAAAGCGCTGCTACGTTCCCCTCGAAAGCCCGAGGAGACAGCCGACTGGGTCCCCAGCCGAAGGCCAGGGGAGGGGAGGGGCACGTGAGACGGATGACCGCTCGACCCGCGAACGTGCATCAGGCGCGACTGCTCCGGCTGCTGCGTGACGGCGGGCCCAACTCACGCGCGCAGCTGGGGGACCAGGTCGACCTGTCCCGGTCCAAGCTGGCCGTGGAGGTCGACCGGCTGCTGGAGACCGGACTCGTCGTCGCCGACGGGCTCGCCGCCTCCCGCGGCGGCCGCCGGTCCCACAACATCAGGCTCGCGCCCGCGCTCCGCTTCCTCGGTGTGGACATCGGCGCCACCTCGATCGATGTCGCCGTCACCAACGCCGAGTTGGAGGTCCTGGGGCATCTCAACCACCCCATGGACGTCCGCGAGGGCCCGGTCGCCGTCTTCGAGCAGGTGCTGTCGATGGCCGCCAAGCTCAAGGCCTCCGGTCTCGCGGAGGGCTTCGACGGCGCCGGTATCGGGGTTCCCGGCCCGGTCCGCTACCCCGAGGGCGTGCCGGTCGCGCCCCCGATCATGCCCGGATGGGACGGCTTCCCCGTACGGGAGGCCCTCAGCCAGGACCTCGGCTGCCCCGTCATGGTCGACAACGACGTGAACCTGATGGCCATGGGCGAGCAGCACGCCGGTGTCGCGCGTTCCGTCGGAGACTTCCTGTGCATCAAGATCGGCACGGGCATCGGCTGCGGCATCGTCGTCGGCGGTGAGGTCTACCGCGGTACGACGGGCAGCGCCGGCGACATCGGACACATCCAGGTCGCACCCGACGGCCGTGCCTGCGCCTGCGGCAACCGGGGCTGCCTGGAGGCGCACTTCAGCGGCGCCGCCCTCGCCCGCGACGCCGAGGACGCGGCGCGGGCCGGCAGGTCGGTGGAGCTCGCCACCCGGCTGGAGGCGGCCGGGCAGCTCACGGCCGTGGACGTCTCGGCGGCCGCCGCGGCCGGCGACGCCACGGCACTGGACCTCATCCGTGAGGGAGGGAACCGTCTCGGCCAGGTCATCGCCGGGCTCGTCAGCTTCTTCAACCCGGGTCTCGTCGTGATCGGCGGCGGTGTCACCGGCCTCGGTCACACCCTGCTCGCGAGCGTACGGACCCAGGTCTACCGGCAGTCCCTGCCGCTCGCGACCGGCAATCTCCCCATCGTGCTGGGCGAGTTGGGACCCGCCGCCGGCGTCATCGGCGCGGCCCGGCTCATCAGCGACCACCTGTTCTCGCCGGCCTGACCCGGGCCGGACGACTCGTCACGCACCACAGCACCGTCGCAGTACCGAACGGCACCACCCGCACCACCCCGCAGCACCGGAACACACCACGGCGCCACCCGCACGCCGGACACCACGCACCACCGCACCACCCGGCACACACCGCGCCGCGAACGGCGCCCCGCACTGGTCGCGTGGCATCCAGGCCACGCCCGCTCCCACCCGTACGCCCCGGCACTCGTGACGCCAGGGGCGCCCCAGAGCCGCCCGCAACCGCTTCCGCACCCCGTCCCGCCCTGCCCGCTCACCGGCCGCACCCGCCGAGGGGATTCGTCATGGCACCAGAACCACCCCTGCTCACCATGTCCGGCATCACCAAGTCGTTCCCGGGCGTCCGCGCCCTGGACGGCGTGGACCTCGAGGTCCAGGCCGGTGAGGTCCACTGCCTCCTCGGCCAGAACGGCGCCGGCAAGTCCACCCTGATCAAGGTGCTCGCCGGGGCCCACCAGCCCGACGGCGGGGAGATCACCTGGCGGGGCGAGGCCGTCTCCCTCAAGTCGCCCATCGCCGCCATGCGTCTCGGCATCGCCACCATCTACCAGGAACTCGACCTGGTGGAAGGGCTGTCCGTCGCGGAGAACGTCTTCCTCGGGCACGAGCCCACCTCGGCCGGATTCGTCGTGCGCGGCGGGGCCGCCCGCACCGCGGCAGCCGGTCTCCTCAAGAGGCTCGGCCACCCGGAGATCGACCCCTCGCGGCTCGTCGGCGATCTCTCCGCGGCACAGCAGCAGATCGTCTCCATGGCCCGCGCCCTCTCCCACGAGGTACGGCTCATCGTGATGGACGAGCCGTCCGCCGCACTCGACCCGGACGAGGTCGACAACCTTTTCCGCATCGTGGGCGACCTGACGGCGGACGGGGTCGCCGTCGTCTACATCTCCCACCGCCTGGAGGAGATCCGGCGGATCGGCGACCGGGTCACCGTCCTCAAGGACGGCAGGGCCGTCGCGGTCGGTCTGCCGGCCAAGTCCACCCCGACCCGCGACGTGGTCGCCCTGATGACCGGGCGCAACGTCGAGTACGTCTTCCCCGAGCGTCCCGCCGCCGGCGCCGCCGAGGGCAGGGAACCGGTGCTGAGGGTCGAAGGGCTCGCCCGGCACGGCGAGTTCGCGCCCGTCGACCTGGAGCTGCGGCCCGGCGAGATCGTCGGCCTGGCGGGGCTGGTCGGTTCCGGACGCAGCGAGATCCTGGAGACGATCTACGGCGCACGCAGGGCCGACGCCGGCCGTGTCCTCGTCGACGGCACCGTCCTGCGGCCCGGCAGCGTCCGTGCCGCCGTCCGCGCAGGCATCGGGCTCGCCCCCGAGGAGCGCAAGGCGCAGGGCCTGCTGATGCTCGAGTCGGTCACCCGCAACGTCTCCATCTCCACCCTCTCCCGTTTCTCCCGCTCGGGCTGGCTCGACCACCGTGCCGAACGGGCCGCCGCGCAACAGGCCACCAGGGAACTGTCGTTGCGCCCCGACAACCCCGACGCCCGCATCCGCACCCTATCCGGCGGCAACCAGCAGAAGGCGGTGCTCGCCCGCTGGCTGCTGCGCGGCTGCAAGGTGCTGCTGCTGGACGAGCCCACCCGCGGCGTCGACGTCGGCGCCCGCGCCGAGCTCTACGCAGTGATCCGCCGGCTGGCCGACGAAGGCCTCGCCGTACTTCTCGTATCCAGCGAAGTGCCCGAAGTCCTGGGCCTCGCCGACCGGGTGCTGGTGCTCCGCGAAGGCAGCGTCGTGCACACGGCGGACGCCCGGGAGCTCGACGAGCACCGCGTACTCGACCTCGTGATGGAAGGGAGCTGAGACGGCATGACGCAGCCGGCCACCCCGGCGCAGCAGGACGCGCCGATGCCTGCCGCCAAGTCCGCACCGGACAAGGGGGGTTCACGCCGTCCGCTCGGACTGCGCCTCGACGTCCGCAATCTGTCGCTGCTCGGTGTGCTCGCCGTGCTCGTGGCGGTCGGCGGCATCACCAAACCGGACGAGTTCCTCGCGACGAGCAATCTCCAGCTCGTCCTCACCCAGGCTTCCGTCATCGGTGTCGTCACCGTCGGCATGACCTTCGTCATCACCAGCGGAGGGATCGACCTGTCCGTCGGCGCCATCGTGGCGCTCGCCTCGGTATGGGCGACGACGGTGGCCACCCAGGAGTACGGCTTCACCGGCATCCTGTTCACCGCCGTGATCGTCGGCGTCGGCTGCGGACTGGTGAACGGCCTGCTCATCGCGTACGGCCGGATGGTGCCCTTCATCGCCACCCTCGCGATGCTCGCCTCCGCCCGCGGTCTCGCCCTGCAGATCACGGACGGCAAGACCCAGATCGTCACCGTCGACTCCGTGCTCGACCTCGGTATCAGGGACGCCTACATCCTCGGCATCCCGCCCCTGGTACTGGTCTTCGCCGCGGTCACCGTCATCGGCTGGCTCGTCCTCAACCGCACCACCTTCGGCCGGCGCACCGTCGCCGTCGGCGGCAACGCGGAGGCCGCCCGGCTCGCCGGCATCGACGTCCGCCGCCAGCGGCTCTACCTCTACCTGCTGTCCGGCCTGTGCTGCGGGATCGCCGCCTTCATGCTGATCGTGCTGGCCGGCTCCGGCCAGAACACCAACGGCAACCTCTACGAACTCGACGCCATCGCCGCCGCGATCATCGGCGGCACCCTGCTCAGCGGCGGCCGCGGCACCATCGTCGGTTCCGTACTCGGTGTTCTCGTCTTCACCACGATCACCAACATCTTCGCCCTCAACAACCTCGAGAGCGCCGTCCAGCAGATCGCCAAGGGCGCCATCATCGTCGCCGCCGTGCTGGTCCAGCACCGGACCCTGCGCGGCGGGGACTCCTGACACCCCCGCAGCGTGCGCGGCGGCCGGGCCTGACACCGCCGCCGCGCACCCCCTCTCCGTACGTCCGCAGCACCCGCCAAACCGCCCAGTTGAAGGGGTAGACCCGCCATGCCAGAAACCCCGTCCACCAGCCGCAGAGGACTGCTCTTCGGCACCGCCGCGATCGGCGCCGGCGCACTGCTCACCGCGTGCACCAGCAACGAGCCCAAGAAGCAGGAGGCGGCCACCGACAACGCGCCGGTCGCCGACGACAAGCCCGGCAAGGCCGTCACCATCGGCTTCGCGGGGCCGCAGGCCGACCACGGCTGGCTGAACGCCATCAACCAGAACGCCAAGTCCCGCGCGGAGCGGTACTCCGACGTCACCCTGGAGATCACCGAGGGGTCCAACGACACGGCCGCCCAGATCGGGCAGGTGCAGACCCTCATCAACAAGAAGGTCGACGTCCTCGTCATCCTGCCGGCCGACGGCAAGGCACTCACCCAAGTGGGTCTGCAGGCCATGAAGGCGGGCATCCCGGTCGTCAACCTGGACCGCATCTTCGCCTCACCGCAGGCCTACCGCTGCTGGATCGGCGGCGACAACTACGGCATGGGCCTCAACGCCGGCAACTACATCGGCGAGCAGCTCAAGGACAAGCCGAACGCCAAGGTCATCGAGCTCGCCGGGCTGGACAACCTGGAGCTCACCAAGCAGCGCACTCAGGGCTTCGACGACGCCCTGAAGAACTACCCCAACATCAAGAAGGTGGCCCGCCAGGCGGCCGACTTCACCGTGGAGTCCGGCCAGGCGAAGATGGCCCAACTCCTCCAGGCCCAGTCGCAGTTCGACGCCCTGTGGAACCACGACGACGACCAGGGCGTGGGCGCGCTGCGTGCCATCGCACAGGCGGGCCGCAAGGATTTCCTGATGGTCGGCGGCGCCGGCGCGAAGTCCGCGATGGACGCCATCAAGGCCGACGACAGCGTGCTGAAGGCCACCGTCCTGTACCCGCCGACGATGGCGGCGTCCGCCATCGACCTCGCGCGGGCCCTCGGACAGGGCAAGGGAGTCAGCGGCATGGCCGAACTGGAGATCCCGGCCTCCCTCACCCTCTACTCGGCCGTCGTCACCAAGGACAACGTCGACGAGTACCTGCCCACCGGTTTCAACTGACCGGAGGCGCGCCCGCCCCCACCGAGCACACCGACGAGACCGTTGACTCCGACGAGGAGGATTCCGTATGCAACAGAGGGACAGTGAGGCCGCACCGCCGACACTCGGCGTCGGCATGGTCGGATACGCGTTCATGGGCGCCGCCCACTCCCAGGGGTGGCGCACCGCGGGACGCGTGTTCGACCTGCCGCTGCGGCCGGTCCTCGCCGCGATCGCCGGCCGTGACGCCGCCGCAGTGCGTGCCGCGGCCGGCAAACACGGCTGGGCCGCGGCGGAGACCGACTGGCGCGCCCTCGTGGCCCGCGACGACGTGCAACTCGTCGACGTCTGCACACCGGGCGACAGCCATGCGGAGATCGCGATCGCGGCGCTGGAGGCGGGCAAGCACGTCCTGTGCGAGAAGCCCCTGGCGAACTCGGTCGCCGAGGCGGAGGCCATGGTCGCGGCGGCCGCACGGGCCCGGCGGAACGGGCAGCTCGCGATGGTCGGCTTCAACTACCGCAGGGTGCCCGCGCTCACCTACGCCCGCCGGCTGATCGCCGAGGGCAGGATCGGCACCCTGCGGCACGTGCGGGTGACCTACCTCCAGGACTGGCTGGTGGACCCGGACTTCCCGCTGACCTGGCGGCTCGAGCGTGAGCACGCGGGGTCAGGGGCGCTCGGCGACCTCGGCGCCCACATCGTCGACCTCGCGCAGTACCTGGCGGGGGAGCTGCTGGTGGGAGTCTCCGCCCAGCTGGAGACGTTCGTCAAGGAACGCCCGCTGCTCCAGGGCGCCTCCGCCGGCCTGACCGCGTCGGGCGGCACGCGGCGGGGGCCGGTCACGGTCGACGACGCGGCCGTCTTCACCGGCAGACTGGAGTCCGGGGCGCTGGCCACGTTCGAGGCGACCCGGATGGCCTCGGGCCGCAAGAACGCCCTGCGGCTGGAGATCAACGGTGAGCAGGGCTCGCTCGCCTTCGACCTCGAGCGGCTCAACGAGCTCTCCTTCCACGACCACCACGAGCCCGCCGCCACGGCCGGGTTCCGCCGGATCCTCGTCACGGAGGCGGAGCACCCGTATCTGGAGGCGTGGTGGCCGCCGGGCCACGCGCTCGGCTACGAGCACACGTTCGCGCATCAGGCGCGTGACCTGGTCGAGGCGATCGCCTCCGGGACCGACCCGGTCCCGTCGTTCGCCGACGGGCTCCAGGTCCAGCGGGTGCTGGCGGCGGTGGAGGAGAGCGCACAGAAGAACTCCGTCTACACCCCCGTCCAAGCGGTGGAGGCAGTACAGGCTTGACGGCCGGCAGAGATCCGGCAGGACCCGGTTTGGAGGCGCCATGCCACGCCCGTTCACACTGTTCACCGGCCAGTGGGCCGATCTGCCGCTCGAGGAGGTCTGTTCACTCGCCCGCGACTTCGGCTACGACGGTCTGGAACTGGCCTGCTGGGGCGACCACTTCGAGGTCGACAAGGCCCTGGCCGACCCGTCCTACCTCGACGGCAGGCACGCCCTGCTGGAGAAGTACGGCCTCAAGTGCTGGGCCGTGTCCAACCATCTGGTCGGCCAGGCGGTCTGCGACAACCCCATCGACGAACGCCATCAGGGCATCCTGCCCGCCCGGATCTGGGGCGACGGGGAACCGGAGGGCGTACGACAGCGGGCCGCCGCGGAGTTGAAGGACACCGCGCGGGCCGCCGCGGCCTTCGGGGTCGACACCGTCGTCGGTTTCACCGGCTCGTCGATCTGGCATCTCGTCGCGATGTTCCCGCCGGTGCCCGAGCGGATGATCGAGCGCGGCTACGAGGACTTCGCCGAACGCTGGAACCCGATCCTCGACGTCTTCGACGCCGAGGGCGTCCGCTTCGCCCACGAGGTGCACCCCAGCGAGATCGCCTACGACTACTGGACCACGAAACGTGCCCTGGAGGCTGTCGGCCACCGGCCGGCCTTCGGGCTCAACTTCGACCCGAGCCACTTCGTCTGGCAGGACCTGGATCCGGTCGGCTTCCTGTACGACTTCCGGGACCGGATCTACCACGTCGACTGCAAGGAGGCCCGTAAGCGTCTGGACGGGCGCAACGGGCGGCTCGGTTCGCATCTGCCGTGGGGCGACCCGCGGCGCGGCTGGGACTTCGTCTCCGCCGGACACGGTGACGTGCCGTGGGAGGACGTGTTCCGGATGCTGCGCTCGATCGGCTATGAGGGACCCATCTCGGTGGAGTGGGAAGACGCCGGCATGGACCGCCTGATGGGCGCTCCGCAAGCGCTTGCCGATCTGAAGCGCTTCGACTTCGATCCTCCGTCGGCCTCGTTCGACGCCGCCTTCTCGGGCGGCGACAGCTAGAAACGCCCAGGTACGGCCCGGTGGCGAGGGATGCCGCCGGGCCGGTCAGGGCTGCCCGGACACGCCTTTGTCCTGTGCTGGGAAAAAGTTCAACTTCTCTGCTGCACAAGGGCTTTCGGTCCAGGACCAACCCGGCTACGGTCCCATCTCGTGTACACGACATAGGTGGTTCGGGAGTGACGGCGCACTCCGGTTCCACGGCACACCGCCCCGTTCGACCGGCCTTACCGGAGGACATTCGTGCACAGAACAAGGCCCAGGGCCCGCAAGGCTCTCGCACTCCTCACCGGCGGTCTTCTGGCCGCCGGCTCGCTCGCCCTCACCGCGCCGACCACCGCGTCCGCCGCAGACCCCCGGACGGCGGTCGCCGCGGCCGCGGAGGAATTCCAGCAGGTCACACTCGCCAAGGGCGGTGAGGAGACCGGCGAGCCCATGTCGCTGGCCGTCCTGCCCGACCGCAGTGTGCTGCACACCTCCCGCAGCGGCGAGCTGCGTATGACGGACGCCGCCGGCAACACCCGCGTCGTCGGCACCGTCCCCGTCTACTCGCACGACGAAGAGGGACTCCAAGGCGTCGGCCTGGACCCGAATTTCGCGCAGAACCGTTTCATTTACCTCTACTACGCACCGCCCATGGACACCCCCGCGGGCGACGCCCCCAACGAGGGCACCGCGGCCGACTTCGCCAAGTACGACGGCGTCAACCGGCTGTCGCGGTTCGTGCTCCGTGCGGACGGCACGCTGGACAACGCCAGCGAGAAGAAGATCATCGACATCCCGGCGACCCGCGGCATCTGCTGCCACGTCGGCGGCGACATCGACTTCGACGCCGAGGGCAACCTCTACCTGTCGACCGGCGACGACTCCAACCCCTTCGCCTCCGACGGCTACACGCCCATCGACGACCGGCCCGGACGCAACCCCGCTTACGACGCCCGCCGCACCTCCGGCAACACCAACGACCTGCGCGGCAAGATCCTCCGCATCAAGGTCGGGGCCGACGGCTCGTACTCCATCCCCGAGGGCAACCTCTTCGCCCCCGGCACGGACAAGACCCGGCCCGAGATCTACGCGATGGGCTTCCGCAACCCGTTCCGCTTCAGCGTCGACAAGAAGACCGGCGTCCTCTACGTCGGCGACTACGGCCCCGACGCCGGCACCGCCGACCCGAAGCGCGGACCCGCCGGCCAGGTCGAGTTCGCCCGCGTCACCGGCCCCGGCAACTTCGGCTGGCCGTTCTGCACCGGCGACAACGACCCGTACGTCGACTACGACTTCGCCACCAAGACCTCCGGTGCGACGTTCGACTGCGCGAACCTGAAGAACACCTCGCCGCACAACACCGGCCTGGTCGACCTGCCGCCCGCGCAGCCCGCCTGGATCCCGTACGACGGCGGCTCCGTCCCCGAGTTCGGCAGCGGTTCCGAATCCCCGATGGGCGGCCCGGTCTACCACTACGACGCCGGGCTCGACTCCCCGGTGAAGTTCCCCGAGGCGTACGACGGCGACTTCTTCGCCGGCGAGTTCGGCCGGCGCTGGATCAAGCGCATCGACACGGCCGAGGACGGCGCCGTCCGCTCGATCAACCCCGTCCCGTGGACCGGCACCCAGATCATGGACATGGCCTTCGGCCCGGACGGCGCGCTGTACGTCCTCGACTACGGCACCGCATGGTTCGGCGGCGACGAGAACGCCGGCCTGTACCGCATCGAGAACGCCACCGGCGGACGCTCCCCGGTCGCGGAGGCCTCCGCGGACAAGACGTCCGGCCAGGCGCCGATGCGCGTCACCTTCTCCTCCGCCGGAACCACCGACGCGGACGGCGACGCCCTCACCTACAGCTGGGACTTCGGCGACGGCGCCACCTCCACGGAGGCGAACCCCGTCCACAACTACACCAAGAACGGCACCTACACGGCGACCGTCACGGCGAAGGACCCGACGGGCCGCACCGGCTCCGCCAGCGTCCACGTCGTCGTCGGCAACACCGCACCCAAGGTCAAGCTCGAACTGCCCGCCGAAGGCGCGCTGTTCGACTTCGGCGACGAGATCCCGTTCAAGGTGACCGTCACCGATCCCGAGGACGGCACCATCGACTGCACCAAGGTCACGGTGAACTACGTCCTCGGCCACGACAGCCACGGCCACCCCATCACCTCCGCCAAGGGCTGCGAAGGCACCATCAAGACCTCGGCCGACGGCGGACACGACCCCAACGCCAACATCTTCGGAGTCCTCGACGCCGAGTACACCGACGGCGGAGGCGGCGGCCAGGCCGCGCTGACCAGCCACGACCAGGCACAGCTCCAGCCCCGCCACCGGCAGGCCGAGCACTTCGACGGCCAGTCCGGCATCAAGACCTATGACAAGGCGGCCGCCCACGGCGGCAAGACCGTCGGCGACATCAACAACGGCGACTGGATCTCCTTCGAGCCGTACAACCTGACCGGCTCCAAGAAGCTCACCGCCCGCGTCTCCTCCGGCGGCGCCGGCGGCATCCTCGAGGTGCGCACCGGCTCCGTGGACGGCAAGCTCCTCGGCTCCGCACCGGTCCCCGTCACCGGCAGCTGGGAGACCTTCCAGGACATCGACGTGGCCCTGCGGGGCGTCCCCGAGCGGACCACGGAACTCTTCCTGGTCTTCAAGGGAGGCGCAGGAGCGCTGTACGACGTGGACGACTTCAAGCTGTCCGAGACCCCCGTCGACAAGGCCGCCGAACGCGTCCTTGTCTTCTCGAAGACCGGCGGCTTCCGCCACGACTCCATCCCGGCGGGCATCACGGCCCTGAAGGAACTCGGCGGCACCGCCGGGATCACCGTCGACACCACGGAGGCGGCCGGCCAGTTCACGGCCGCCAACCTCGCCAAGTACGACGCGGTCGTGTTCCTCTCCACCACGGGTGACGTGCTCAACGCCGAACAGCAGAAGGCGTTCGAGGACTACGTCGCGGCGGGCGGCGGCTACATGGGCGTCCACGCCGCGGCCGACACCGAGTACGACTGGGAGTTCTACGGCGGCCTCGTCGGCGCCTACTTCGCCTCCCACCCGCACATCCAGCCCGCCACCGTCCGCGTCGAGGACCACGACCACCCGGCCACCTCGCACATCGACGGCCCCTGGGAGCGCACCGACGAGTGGTACAACTACCGCACCAACCCGCGTGAGCAGGCCCGCGTCCTCGCCACCCTCGACGAGACCACCTACCAGGGCGGCACCATGAAGGGCGACCACCCGATCGCCTGGTGCCAGACCTACGAGGGCGGCCGCGCCTTCTACACCGGCGGCGGTCACACCAAGGAGTCCTACGCCGAGCCGGCCTTCCGTCAGCACCTCCTCGGCGGGCTGAAGTACGCGACCGGCCAGGTCAAGGCCGACTGCAAGCCGCGGACCGGCTACCGGACCATCTTCAACGGCGAGACCCTCGAGGGCTGGAAGCAGGCCGGGCCGGGCAAGTTCAACGTCGTCGACGGTGAACTGCGCACCGAGGGCGGCATGGGCATGCTGTGGTACCAGGCCAAGGAACTCGGCTCGTACTCGCTGAAGCTCGACTGGAAGATGGAAGGCGACGACAACTCCGGTGTCTTCGTGGGCTTCCCGGCCTCCGACGACCCGTGGTCCGCCGTCAACAACGGCTACGAGGTCCAGATCGACGCCACCGACGCCGCCGACCGCACCACCGGCGCGGTGTACGGCTTCAAGTCGGCCGACCTCCAGGCCCGTGACCAGGCGCTGAAGCCGCCCGGTCAGTGGAACAGCTACGAGATCCGGGTCGAGGGAGAGCGTCTGCGGGTCTTCCTCAACGGAGTGAAGATCAACGACTTCACCAACACCGACCCGGTCCGCAGCCTCAAGGACGGCTACATCGGCATCCAGAACCACGGGGCCGACGACCAGGTGTCCTTCCGGGACATCCAGCTGAAGGAGCTGCCCTCCTAGGCCGCAGGCCAGGGCCGCCCATTTGCCGGCGGCGGGCGGGGAGGCGCCGTACCCCCCGCCCGCCGTCCTCCACCACATCGGAACATCGACTGGCAGGGAGGCAGCCCGTGACAGACGGGAATGCACGCACCGGAGTCTGGTTCGTCGGAGCACGCGGCTCAGTGGCCACCACAGCCGTCGCCGGATGTGCGGCGGTCACGGCCGGGCTGCACCCGCCGACCGGCATGGTCACGGAGACCCCGGCCTTCGCCGGGGCCGGGCTGCCGCCCCTGTCCTCCCTCGTCTTCGGCGGACACGACACCGCCCACTGCCCGCTGCCCAAGCGCGCGGAACACCTCACGGAAGCGGGCGTCCTGCCGCACGGCCTCGCCTCCGCGGTGCGCGCCGAACTCGCCGCCGCCGACGCCTCGATACGGCCCGGCGGACCGGGCGCCGGCGATACCCGCGGCGACGAGGAGCTCATCACCGCGTTCGCCGCCGACATCGACGACTTCCGCACACGCAACACCCTCGCCCGTGTCGTGGTCGTAGGCGTCTCCTCCACCGAGCCGCTGCCCGAACCGGGGGCACTGCGGCTGCCGCCCAGCTCCCTCTACGCGGCCGCCGCCGTGCGCGCAGGCTGCCCCTACGTCAACTTCACCCCCTCCACCGGGCTGCGCACCGACGCCCTCACCGACGCCGTCGCGGCCAGTGGACTTCCCCACGCCGGCCGCGACGGCAAGACCGGCCAGACGCTGCTGCGGGCGGTGCTCGCCCCGATGTTCGTGCAGCGGGCCCTGGACGTACGGGCCTGGTCGGGCACCAACCTGCTCGGCGGCGGGGACGGGGCGGCACTGGCCGACCCCGCCGCCGCGGCGGCGAAGAACGCCGGCAAGGAACGCGTCCTCGCCGACACCCTCGGGCACACACCGCAGGGCGAGGTCCACATCGACGACGTGCCCGCGCTCGGCGACTGGAAGACGGCCTGGGACCACATCGCCTTCGAGGGCTTCCTCGGGTCGCGGATGATCCTCCAGACCATCTGGCAGGGCTGCGACTCGGCGCTGGCCGCACCGCTGGTCCTGGACCTGGCCCGGCTGCTGGCCCGGGCCCATGAGGCGGGCCTGTCCGGGCCGCTGCCCGAGCTCGGCTTCTACTTCAAGGACCCGGACGGCGGACCGGCGGGCCTCTCGGAGCAGTTCGCCGCCCTCCTCGGCTTCGCGGACCGTCTGCGGGAGGCCGGGTGAGGCCGCGCGACTGGGCCGAACTGCTGCGCGTGTCCGCCCTGTTCACCGTGCCCGGTGACGCCCTCGCGGGGGCGGCGTCGGCCGGGGGACGTCCCAACCGGGGCACGGCGCTCGCCGTGGGCGCCTCGCTCTGCCTGTACGAGGCGGGCATGGCGCTCAACGACTGGTCCGACCGCGACGAGGACGCGATCGACCGGCCCCACCGCCCGATCCCGTCCGGACGGATCTCGCCCCGTGCCGCCCTGGGCGCGGCCGGAGCGCTGACGGCGGCGGGCCTCGGCCTCGCCGCCCGCGCCGGCCGCCCCGCCCTCGCCGTGGCGACGGCACTCTCGGCGACGGTCTGGGCGTACGACCTCCACCTCAAGCACACGAAGGCCGGTCCGGCGGCGATGGCTGCGGCCCGCGGCCTGGACCTGCTGCTGGGCGCGGCGGCAACGTTGTCCGCGGCCGGCCGCCGCACGGCTGCACGGTCGGCCACGGACGGTGCCGGCCACGGGCGGGGCGGGGGATCGTCCGTCCTGGGACTCGGCGCTGCCGCGCCCGCCGCCGCGGTACTG